>NZ_JAPKNK010000015.1:0-56467 GCF_026343855.1 Kaistia nematophila
GCGGGGTTCGCGGGCGAGGCCGATGCGGCAGCCCGATCAAACTCTCGTGCTGCTGAAACCTTTCCGGCCATCGCCGCGTAACACTCACAGACGGTTGGCGATCCGCCCCAACTCCCGGCATTCGCCCGCCTCCCTCCGCGCAGCGCGCTTCCGCGAGCCGCGCACCGGGCACCGTTCCGGAGGCCGCCCCGCCCGCCGGAACGGTGTCCGGATTCATGATACCCTTCAGCCACCCCATGACGTCCGTTGCGCCCTCGCGCCGCCCATCCGTCTAGGCACGACAAAAGGTCCGGACGATCGCGTCGCCCGGATCGTCGATGCGATGGGGCAGGCGTCGCGGGATCAGTAGGTGAGCATGGGCGGCAGTTCTTTCGCCTGCTCGATCCAGCTTTCGACCAGCTTTTCCGACGGCAGCTGGCGTACCAGCTTCCGGGTGGCGTTGATCTCGACCATCTTGGCGGTGAGATTGTCGGCCCGGCGCATCTTCAGTTCCTTGACGGTGTCGACGCCGGCCGCTTCCAGCAGCTCGGAATATTCTTCCGCCACGCCCTTGATGCGCATCAGGTCGGCCATGTTGGCCCATTTCAGGATCTTGTGCTCGTCGATGCCGGATTTCTCGGCGAGTGCCTTGCGCCCCTTTGGATCCTTGGCCTGCTCCAGCAACGCGCCGGTCGTGCGGATGCCGGCCGTCGCGAGCTTCTCGGCGAAGACAGGACCGATGCCTTCGATATCTAGGATGGGGTAAGACATTCTCGAACTCTCCTGAGCGAATCCCAAGTGCTGGAAGTCTAGACTTGGATGTTCGCCCGGACGTTGCGTCATGGCAAGCCGTCTTGTCGCCGGAAGATTGCGCCGCACGGGCGGGGGTCTATAAGGTCGATTGTGCCTTCCGATCCTCGGAGGGGCGACGTGGGGAATGTGTCGATGCCGATGCTGGAAGCGGACAAGATCTATCTCGGGACGAGCGACAAGCCGGAATATCTCCTGCTCGGCCTCGCCAACCGGCATGGACTGGTCACGGGCGCCACCGGCACCGGCAAGACGGTGACGCTGCAGGTGATGGCGCAGGGCTTCTCCGATGCCGGCGTGCCGGTGTTCTGCGCCGACGTGAAGGGCGATCTCTCCGGCATTGCCGAGGTGGGCGAGCCGAAGGATTTCCTGCTGAAGCGCGCCGAGGAGATCGGTTTCGCGGATGAATACAAGTTCAGCGCCTGCCCGACAGTGTTCTGGGATCTGTTCGGCCAGCAGGGACACCCGATCCGCACCACGGTGAGCGAGATGGGGCCGCTGCTGCTGGCGCGGCTGATGAACCTGAACGACACGCAGGAGGGCGTGCTCACCATCGCCTTCCGCGTCGCCGACGAGCAGGGGCTGCTGCTGCTCGACCTGAAGGACCTGCGCGCCATGCTCGGCTTCATGGCCGAGAATGCCGACACCATCCAGGCGAAGTACGGCAACGTCACCAAGGCCTCGGTCGGGGCGATCCAGCGCCAGCTTCTGGTGCTGGAGAACCAGGGCGGCGACGCCTTCTTCGGCGAGCCGGCGCTCAACATCGCCGACCTGATGCGCACGACGATCGACGGTCGCGGCATGGTCAACGTGCTCGCCGCCGACAAGCTCATGAGCTCGCCGCGCCTCTACGCGACCTTCCTGCTCTGGCTGCTGTCGGAACTGTTCGAGGTGCTGCCCGAGGTCGGCGACCCGGCCAAGCCGCGTCTCGTCTTCTTCTTCGACGAGGCGCATCTGCTGTTCGATGAAGCGCCCAAGGCCTTGCTCGAAAAGGTCGAGCAGGTGGTGAAGCTGATCCGTTCGAAGGGCGTCGGCGTCTATTTCGTCACCCAGAACCCGCTTGACGTGCCGGACAGCGTGCTGTCGCAGCTCGGCAACCGCGTCCAGCACGCGCTGCGCGCCTACACGCCGCGCGACCAGAAGGCGGTCAAGGTCGCGGCCGACACGTTCCGGCCCAATCCGGCCTTCAAGACGATGGATGTCATCACCCAGCTCGGCGTCGGCGAGGCGCTGGTCTCGACGCTGGAGCCGAAGGGCGTGCCCAGCATCGTCGCGCGTACCTTCATCCGCCCGCCATCCTCGCGCATCGGCCCGGTGACGGAGGCGGAGCGCCGCCAGATCATCGCCGCGAGCCCGATCGGCATCGCCTATGACAAGACGATCGACCGCGAGTCGGCCTACGAGATACTGGGCCGCCAGGCCGAGGCCAATGCCCCGGCCGAAGCCGATGCCGCCACGGCGCAGGGATCCGCCGGCGGCTTCGACGTCGGCAGCATCCTCGGCTCGCTGCTCGGCACCAACAAGAAGCGCGGCGAGCGCTTCACGGCGACGCAGCGCGTCGCCCGCGAAGTGACGCGCACCGTCACCAACCGCGTGGCGGGCGACGTTGCCGCGAATATCGGCAAGAGTGTCGCCGGCTCGATCGGCGGCTCGGTCGGACGCTCGATCGTGCGCGGCGTCCTCGGCAGCATTCTCCGCCCGCGCTGAGAGGCGCATCGTCCCGACGCCCACACATCCAAACGCCCATACAAAAGACCCCCGGCGCCGAAACGCCGGGGGTCTTTTCGTTCGCAAGGAACGTCGCGCGGATCAGGCCGCGGCGAGCAGGCCTTCGGCCTCGAGCGCAGCCTTCACCGCCGGACGGGCGGCGACGCGGTCGAAATAGGCGTCGAGCGTCGGGCCGAGCTCGAACTTGAACCCCTTGGCCCAGCGCAGCACCGTGAACAGGTAGCCGTCGGCGGCGCTGAAATCATCACCCATCAGGTAGGGCTTGTCGCCGAGCGCCTTCGTCAGATAGTCGAGCCGCAGCGCCAGGCGCTGGCGGAAGCTCTGCTTGGCTTCGTCGTTCACGGCCGGGTTGAAGAACGGGCTGAAGCCCTTGTGCAGCTCGGTGGCGATGAAGGCGAGCCAGTCCATCAGCTGGTAGCGCTCGGGCGTGCCGAGGGCGGGCGCGAGCGTGGAGCCGGGCGCGAGGTCGGCGATCATCTGCACGATCACGGGGCCTTCCGCGACCACGCGGCCGTCGTCGAGCTGCAGCGCCGGCACATAGCCGCGCGGGTTGATCGCCTTGTAGTCGGCGCCGCTTTCCGTCGTCTTGGCGCGCAGGTCCACCTTTTCCATGGTGAAGGGGAGGCCGGCTTCGCGCAGCGCGATATGGGGCGACAGCGAGCAGGCGCCCGGGGCGTAGTACAGCTTCATGCAACTCTTCCTGGGAGGGGCCATCCTGTTCCAAAAGACGGCCAGGCAATGGGAACGGTTTCTAAGGTGGGCTTTGCAACGGCGTCGCGCAATGCGTCTTTTGGCGTGTGGCGGCGCAACCGGCTATTGCCTTTTCTTTTGCGGGATGCAGGCGTATCAGGAGCCCTTCTCGCGCGTGCCAGCGCGCGCTCATTGCCCGGAGCCCGCTCGTGTCCGATCGCCTCGCCGACGTCCTCGCCCATATCGACGCCGATATCGAAAACAGCCTCGATCGCCTTTTCAAGCTGATCCGCGTCGAGAGCATCTCGACCGATCCCGCCTATGCCGGCGCCTGCCGCGAGGCGGCCGAGATGATCGCCGCCGACCTCGCTTCGATCGGCTTCGACGCCAGCGCCCGTCCGACCGCCGGGCATCCGATGGTCGTCGGTCACCAGGACGGCGGCAAGGGACCGCGCGCCCTGTTCTATGGCCACTACGACGTGCAGCCGGTCGACCCGCTCGATCTCTGGGAAACCGCGCCCTTTGAGCCGCGCATCGTCACCGCCGCCGACGGCACCAAGCAGATCGTCGCGCGCGGCACCTCGGACGACAAGGGCCAGCTGATGACCTTCATCGAGGCGTTCCGCGCCTGGAAGGCGGTCACTGGCAAGCTGCCGATCCCCGTCTCGATCCTGCTGGAGGGCGAAGAGGAATCGGGCGGCGCCAATCTCGTGCCGTTCATGAAGGCCAACAAGGACGAGCTCGCAGCCGATTTCGCCTTCGTCTGCGACACGAACATGTGGGACGCCGAGACGCCGGCCGTCACCACCATGCTGCGCGGCCTCGTCGGCGAGGAGATCACCATCACCGCCGCCTCGCGCGACCTGCATTCCGGCATGTATGGCGGCGCGGCGCGCAATCCGATCCACGTCCTCGTCTCGATCCTCGACGGGCTGCGCGACGAGAACGGCCGCGTCACGCTGCCGGGCTTCTATGACGGCGTCGGCGAGATCCCCGACAGCATCCGCCAGCAGTGGCAGTCGCTCGGCTTCGATCCCGAGAAGTTCCTCGGCGAGGTCGGTCTTTCCGTGCCGGCCGGCGAGGTCGATCGCAGCGTGCTGGAGAAGATCTGGGCGCGGCCGACCTGCGAGGTCAACGGCATCTCCGGCGGCTATACCGGCAAGGGCTTCAAGACGGTGATCGCCTCGCAGGCCTTCGCCAAGGTCTCCTTCCGCCTCGTCGACAAGCAGGACCCGGACAAGATCCGCGCCGCCTTCCGCGCCTATGTGCAGTCGAAGCTGCCGGCCGATTGCACGGTCGAGTTCACGCCGCATGGCGGCTCGCCGGGCATCCGCCTCTCGGCCGAGAACCCGGCGCTGGTGAAGACGCGCGCGGCGCTGACCAACGAATGGGGCCATGAATGCGTCGTCGTCGGCTCCGGCGGCTCGATCCCGGTCGCCGGCGACTTCAAGACCGTGCTCGGCCTCGACGCGCTGATGGTCGGCTTCGCGCAGGAGAACGACCGCATCCATTCGCCGAACGAGAAGTACAATCTCTCCTCGTTCCATGGCGGCATCCGTTCCTGGGCGCGCATTCTCGCCGCCCTGTCCGAGGAGAGCGCTTCGTGAAGATCTGCGTCTTCTGCGGTTCGAGCGCCGGCTTCCGCCCGGACTATCGCGAGGCGGCGGTGGCGCTCGGGCGCGCCATTGCCGAGCGCGGCGCCGCGCTCGTCTATGGCGGCTCCAAGGTCGGCCTGATGGGAGCGGTCGCCGATGCGGCGCTCATGGCCGGCGGCGAGGTGATCGGCGTCATCCCGACGGCGCTGCGCGACAAGGAGATCGCCCATCCCGGCCTGACGCAACTGCACGTCGTCGCCTCGATGCATGAGCGCAAGCAGATGATGGCCGATCTTTCGACCGGCTTCGTGGCGCTTCCCGGCGGCCTCGGCACGCTGGAGGAACTGTTCGAGATCTGGACCTGGGGCCAGCTCGGCTATCACAAGAAGCCGGTCGGCCTGCTCGACGTCGCCAATTTCTACGAGAAGCTGGACGCCTTCCTCGATCACACGGTCGAGGCCGGCTTCGTGCGCGCCGAGCATCGCGACATGCTGATCGTCGACGACAACCCGGTCACGCTGCTCGACCGCTACGAGAACTACCAGCCGGTGGCACTGGCGAAATGGATCGGCCCGACCGAGCGCTGATCCGCTAGGACAGAAGACGGACCCGCCGCGTCGCCAGATGGGCGCGGATCGCGGGGTCGTTCGAGAGGTCGATCGCCCGCTCATAGGCGAGCAGCGCCTCGTCCCGGGCTTCGGGAGCGTCGGCTCGCGCGAGCAGCTCCGCGCGGGCTGCCCAGTAGGGCTGATAGGCGGCGACGCGGGCGGGCTCGATCTCGTCAAGGAGACGGAGCCCGGCTTCGGCACCGTCGGCCTCTGCCGTCGCTGTCGCGCGGGCGACGGCGACGCCAAGCACGGGTGCGTGGCGAAACAGGGCGTCGTAAAGGCTGGCGATCGTCGCCATGTCGGGCGCACCGGTGAGCCTGCGGCCGACATGGGCCGACTGGATCGCCGCTTCGAGCTGGTATCGCCCGGTCTGGCCGAATCGCCCGGCGCGCCGCAGCGTCGCCTCGGCCTCGTTCAAAAATTGGCTCGACCAGCGAGCGGGATCCTGGTCGGCCAGCGGCGCGTAGCCGCCGTCAGGCTTGCGGCGGGCCGCCCGGCGCGCTTCGAGATGCAACATGAGCGCGAGCAGCCCCAGCGCTTCGGGCTGATCCGGCAGCAGTTCGTTCAGCATGCGGCCGAGCCAGATCGCTTCCGACGCCAGATCGTCCGGCCGCGCATCGCCGGCCAGGCCTTCCCATCCGCTGCCATAGGCGGTGTAGATCGCGTCGAGAACGGGCGCGAGGCGCCCGGCGAGGTCCCGCTGGTCCGGCAGTTCGAAGCCGATGCCGGCGTCGCGGATCTTCACCTTGGCGCGCGTCAGCCGCCGTGCCATGGCATCGGGCGAGATGACGAAGGCGGCGGCAATGCGCGCGGCATCGAGGCCGAGAACGCTCTGCAGCATCAGCGCCGCATGCATCGACGGATCGATCGCCGGATGGGCGCAGACGAAGAGAAGCTTCAGGCGTTCGTCCGGAAAATGGGGAATCGCAGGATCGACTTCGGCGGAGAGCTCGGTTAGCACCGCCAGTGAGTGCGCCACCGCCGTGCCCGTCGCCTTGCGGCGGGCACGGTCGACCAGGCGCCGGCGTGCGACGGCGACAAGCCAGGCCTCCGGCTGATCCGGTATTCCCTGGTCCGGCCAGCTTTCGAGCGCCGCGACGATCGCATCTGCCAGCGCATCTTCGGCGGCGGCGATGTCGCGATCGCGAGCGGAGAGGATGGCGACAAGGCGGCCATAGCTTTCGCGGACCGCATGTTCGATCGACTGCGTCGCCATGGGAACTCTCCGCCCGTGCGGCCCCTTACATCCGGGGCAGGGTCGGCCGCACCTCGACGCCGCCATAGGGCGCGCACGGCGCCTTCGTCGCCCAGCCGAGTGCTGCGTCGATATCGGCGACCTCGATCACGAAGAAGCCGGCGAGCTGCTCCTTCGTGTCGGCGAACGGACCGTCCTGGATCTGCGAACTGCCGCCGCGGATCCGGAGCGAGGTCGCGGTCTGCGGGCCGAGCAGTCCTTCGCCGCCGCGCACGATGCCGGCCGCGCTGATCTCGTCGACATAAGTCTTCCAGGCGCCCCAATAGGCCTGCGTCTCGGGGCCGTGATCACGCGTGGTGAACTGCGCCTCGGTTTCATAGAAGAGCAAAGCGTATTGCATGGCCGTCCCTGTATCGTTCGAAAAGCGGGACCATTCCCGTCCTTCACGACAATGTCGTCGGACGATCGACGATTCGGACATTCGGCGGGAAAAAATCTCAGGGCTTGCTCGCTGCCACCGGCGGCACCTGTTTCAGATATTCGCCGATCGCCTCGCGGTCCGCCGCCGGCAGCTTCGCCATGTTGCGCTGGACCTCGGCCATCGTGCCGCCGATCGAATCGAAATCCGGCGTGAAGCCGGTCTCGAGCGCGCTGGCGATGTCACCGGCGCTCCAGTCGCCGAGGCCGCCCGGGCCTGAGGTGATGTCGGGAACGCGCCCCTTGCCGGAGGGATCCGGCGCGCCGCCGAGCGCCTGGCTCCTGTCGAGCCCGCCGAGCGCCGTGCGCGGCGTGTGGCACTCGTTGCAGTGGCCGGGCCCCTCGACCAGATAGGCGCCATGATTGACCGCCTCGCTCTTGGCCGGGTCCGGCTTGAAGGTCTCGCCGTCGAGATAGAGCAGCTTCCACAGTCCGATGCCGCGCCGGATCGAGAACGGGAAGGGCAGGTCGTGCGGCTGGTTCGCGGTCGCATCGGTCGGCAGCGTGTCGAGATAGGCCTTCAGGTCGAGCAGGTCCGGCACGGTCATGCGCTGGTACGAGGTATACGGAAAGGCCGGGTAGAGGTGCGAGCCGTCCGGCGCGATGCCCCGCTTCATCGCGTTGATGAAATCGAGCGTGCTCCAGTTGCCGATGCCATGCGCCTTGTCCGGCGAGATGTTGGGCGCGTGGAAGGTGCCGAACGGGGAGGTGATCGCCACCCCGCCGGAAAGCTTGAGCAGATCGTCGCCGGCGGCCCCCGGCGCGGCGTGGCACGACGCGCAGCCGCCCGCCCAGAACAGCCGCTCGCCCTTGGCCGCGTCGCCCGGCTTGTCGGGCAGCACGGCGGCGCTGAGCGGCTGCGGCGCGGTCATGAACCAGAACGCCGCCGCAGCGACGGCTGCGGCAGCGACGAGGACGAGGACGGCCGAACGAACCCGCACGGTCAGGATTTCTTGATGCGGAATTTCTCGTGGCAGCTCTGGCAGCTGGCACCGACTTCGCCGGCCGATGCCTTGATGGCATCGAGCCCGCCCGCGGCGGCAGCGGCGCCGGCGGTCGCGGCGGCTCCCATTTTCGCGGCGATCGCCTCGAAGCCGGCCTTGTCCTGCCAGATCGCCGGCGAGGCGGTGGTCTTGCCCTGGTCCGAGCCCTCCGGGAACAGGGTTGGGAAAGTCTTGATGTCGGCGGCGATCTTCTCGAAAGCCGCCTGGGCCGCCGCCGCGTCATACGGCGTCTTTCCCTGCACCATCTGGAAGATCGTCTTGGCGGCGCCGGCATTGTCCTTCATCAGCGCCTGGCGCTGGGCGATGACGTCGTCGGCGCCATGGGCGAGGCCCGCGGCTCCCAGCGTCAGGGCCAGTCCGGCCAGTATGATCTTGAATTGCATCGACAATCCTCCGTTGTGGTGTTCGGAATCGTTCCAACTGTCGCGACGAACGATGACAGGGGCAAGTCGGAAGGCGGTGCGGTCACGCAAATATGATCGCCTCTCCAGCGTGTTGGCGCACGCGGGTTTGCTGCCGCCGGCCCGGATCGAAAACCGCATACCTTTGATTGTGCATCCGGGTGGAGACGAGTTGCCGGACGACCCGGCGCTGCCTATGTTGCGTTCGGAACCTTCCCGCCGGGACGTCGTTTTTCCGACGAGTCCCACCCCACCGACATGGTCGATAGGAGTCTCCCATGGCTTTCGAACTTCCGCCGCTGCCGTACGACTACGAGGCGCTCGCGCCCTTCATGTCGAAGGAAACCCTCGAGTACCATCACGACAAGCATCACCAGGCCTATGTCACCAACGGCAACAACCTGCTGAAGGACTCGGGCCTCGAGGGCAAGAGCCTGGAAGAGATCGTCAAGGAGAGCTACGGCAAGAACGCCGGCCTCTTCAACAATGCCGGCCAGCACTACAACCACCTCCATTTCTGGAACTGGCTGAAGAAGGACGGCGGCGGCAAGAAGCTCCCGGCCAAGCTGCAGGCGGCGATCGACAGCGACCTCGGCGGCTATGACAAGTTCCGCACCGATTTCATCGCCGCCGGCACGACGCAGTTCGGCTCCGGCTGGGCCTGGGTCGCGGTCAAGGATGGCAAGCTCGCCATCTCCAAGACCCCGAACGGCGAGAACCCGCTCGTCCACGGCGCGACCCCGATCCTCGGCGTCGACGTCTGGGAGCACTCCTATTACATCGACTACCGCAACGCCCGCCCGAAGTACCTCGAGGCGTTCGTCGACAACCTGATCAACTGGGACTACGTCCTGGAGCTCTACGAGAAGGCTGTCTGATCCGGCGTCCGGATTGGTCCACGGAAACCCCGGCCTCGCGCCGGGGTTTTTCATTTTCAGGGCGCCGGGATCAGGCGGCGAGGCCGGCCTGCGTCAGCCATTCGCGCATCAGCGCGTCGGCGCGCCGCGCGAGCGCCGGTCCATGCCCGGCGGCGTCGCGGCGCAGCGCCGGGATGTCGATGCCGGCGGTGGCCAGCTCGGCCGCGTGGCCGATCAGCCAGCGCTCGAAGCGCGGCCCGGTATCCGCCTCGGGATGGAACTGCAGGGCGAGGATGGAGGGGCCGAGCGAAAAGGCCTGCTGCGGGCAGGGAGCCGTCGAGGCGAGATGCACGGCGCCGTCCGGCAGCTCATAGGTGTCGCCGTGCCAATGCAGCACCGGCCCGCCCTCGAGATGGCGCAGCGGACTGGCCGCACCGGCCTCCGTCAGCGTCACCGGCGCGAAGCCGATCTCCTTGACGCCGGACGGAAACACCCGCTTGCCGAGCGCCGCCGCCATCAGCTGCGCGCCGAGGCAGAGCCCGAGCGTCGGCCGCCTGGCCGCAAGGCGGCGGGCGATGAAGTCGCGCTCCGCCTTCAGGAACGGATAGGTCCCGTCCTCATAGACGCCGATCGGTCCGCCGAGCACCACCAGCAGGTCGGGCGCGAGCGGGTCGCCGGCCAGGAAATCCGCGTCGCCGGCATCGCGATAGGTGAGGGCGAAGCCTGCATCGGCAAGCGCCGGCGCGAACACGCCAAGATCCTCGAACTGGACATGGCGGAGCGCCAGGACTGTCTTCGGCATCGTCTCGATCTGTCAATTCAGGGAAAAGAAAACCGGACGGCCGGAGCGGCGGGCGCTCGGGCCGTTCAGCGGGAAGGCATGGCGTCTCAGAACCGCGCCGGAAGGCCCTGCGCGCAGCGGGTGAAGTTCATCAGCCGCGGCCACTCGGTCTGGGTGTCGTAGAGCCAGCGCTTGCACTCCTGCTGGGTGCGGAAGCAGCCGACGCCCCAGGCGGGCTCGAGGCCGCGATCCCAGACATCCGGCTTGGAGCCGGAGAAGCGCGAGAACCACACCTTGCGCGCGCCCATCTTGCTGGCGAGCGCCTTGCAGTCGCCCTGCGAAACATTCTGGCCATAGCTCAGCCCGAACATGACCTGCGCGCCGGCCGGCGGGGGGGCGGCGATCGTGCCGGCCAATGCCGCCGTTGCCAGTGCCGTCATTGCCAATCGTCTCATCGCGATGCCCTCCAGAAACCCCATTCTAAAGGTGCGGCGGCGCCCGTTGAAGTCAAGCGCCGCCGCAATCATCCCGGGCGGGGATCAGCCGTTGTGGGTCGCCTTGCCGGCGACGACCTTGATGGCGAAGGCCGTCGAGAAGGCCGTCTCCTTCAGCCGGTCGAAGCGGCCCGAGGCGCCGCCATGGCCGGCGTCCATGTTGGTCTTGAGCAGCAGCGGGGCGTCGCCCGTCTTCTTCTCGCGCAGCTTGGCGACCCACTTGGCCGGTTCCCAATAGGTGACGCGGGGATCGGTCAGGCCGCCGATCGCCAGGATCGGCGGATAGGCGTGCGCGCCGACATTGTCATAGGGCGAATAGGAGTGGATGGTCGCGAAGTCCTCGGCGCTCTCGATCGGATTGCCCCATTCCGGCCATTCCGGCGGCGTCAGCGGCAGCGTGTCGTCGAGCATGGTGTTGAGCACGTCGACGAAGGGGACCTCGGCGATGATGCCGCCGAACAGATCCGGCTGCATGTTGGCGATGGCGCCCATCAGCATGCCGCCGGCCGAGCCGCCCCAGGCGACGATCCTGCCGCGCGCCGTGTAGCCTTCCTTCGCCAGATATTCGCCCGACGCGATGAAATCGGTGAAGGTGTTGGTCTTCTTCTCGCGGCGGCCGTCGGCATACCAGCGGAAGCCCTTGTCCTTGCCGCCGCGGATATGGGCGATGGCGTAGACGAAGCCGCGATCGACCAGCGACAGCCGCGAGATCGAGAACGAGGCGGGAATGGTGATGCCATAGGCGCCATAGCCATAGAGCAGGCAGGGCGCGCTGCCGTCGAGCTTGGTGTCCTTGTGGTAGAGCAGCGACACCGGCACCGTCTCGCCATCCGCCGCCGTGGCGAAGACCCGGCGGGTGACGTAGTCGGCCGGGTTGTGGCCGGAGGGGATTTCCTCCTCCTTGCGCAGCGTCCGCTCGCGCGTCGCCATGTCGTAGTCATAGACGCGCGACGGGGTCGTCATCGACGAATAGGTGAAGCGCAGCGTCGAGGTATCGAACTCGTAGCCGTCGCCCATGCCGAGCGAATAGGCCTCCTCGTCGAAGGCGATTGCGTGCTCCTCGCCGCTGGCGAGCGCGCGGACGATGATCCGCGGCAGGCCGGCGAAGCGCTCGAGCCGGACCATGTAGTCCTTGTAGACCGTCATGCCGAGGATCAGCGTGCCCGGCACATGCGGCACGAGGTCGACCCAGTTCTCGCGGCCGGGCGAGGCGACCGGCGCTGTGACGATCTTGAAGTCCTCGGCGCCGCCGGCATTGGTCAGGATGTAGAGCGTGTCGCCGCTGTGATCGACGGAATATTCCTCCGCCGTCACCCGCTCGGCGATCAGCCGGTGCGCGCCGGTCGGGTCCTCGGCATCGAGCAAATGGACTTCCGACGTCTCGTGGTCGTGGCTGTCGATCAGGATGTAGCGCGAGGACTGCGTCTGGCCGACGCCGAGGAAGAAGCCGGGATCCTTCTCCTCGAAGACGAGCACGTCCTCGGATTGCGGCGTGCCGACGACGTGGCGATAGATCCGGCAGGGGCGGTGGTTGTCGTCCAGCACGGTGTAGAACAGCGTGTTGCTGTCGGCCGCCCAGACGCCGCCGCCGGTCGTCGCCTCGATCGCGTCGGAGAGATCGGCGCCGCTTTCGATGTCGCGCACATGCAGCGTGTAATATTCCGAGCCCTTGTCGTCATAGGCGAAGGCGAGCCGCTTGTGATCGGGGCTGTGATCGGCGCTGCCGAGCCGGAAATAGGCGCGGCCGGCCGCCATCTGGTTGCCATCGAGCAGGATGGTCTCCGGGCCATTGCCGTCGCGCGCCGTGCGCACCACCAGCGGCTGCTCCGCGCCCTCGGTGAAGCGCATCGCATAGGCGAAGTCGCCATCGGGCGAGGGTACGGAGGAATCGTCTTCCTTGATGCGGCCGCGCATCTCGGCGAACAGCTTCGCCTGCAGATCGTCCGTCTCCGCCATGGATGTCGCCGTATGGGCGTTCTCGGCCTCGAGATAGTCGCGGATTTCCTGCGAAAGCAGGGTCGGGTCGCGCATCACCTCCTGCCAGTTGTCGGCGCGGAGCCAGGCATAGTCATCGGTCAGGGTGACGCCGTGCACGGTCGAGGTCACAGGCTTCTTGGCGGCGAGGGGCGAGGTCACGAGGGAGAGTGCTCCTGCGGAAAGGCGAAAATGAACTGCCGAGCCCGGACCCGGATTGGCGCGAGACGCGGCGGGGTCTCCCGGAAGTCGCGGCACCATAGGCCACAAACTGCCGGGAGGGGAGGCATCGGTTGCAAGGGCGCCGGTGGCGCTCGTGGATATCGCTCAGCCTTCGCTGCCGTCGTCCGGCTTCAGCTTCAGCGCCGTCCCATTGGTGCAATAGCGCAGTCCGGTCGGGTTCGGGCCGTCCGGGAACAAATGGCCGAGATGCGCCTCGCAGCTGGCGCAGACGATCTCGGTGCGCACCATGCCATGCGAGCGGTCCGTCACCTCGCCAATGGCGTCGTCGCCGACCGCCGCGTAGAAGCTCGGCCAGCCGCTGCCGGATTCATACTTGGTCTCGGACCGGAACAGCGGCGCGCCGCAGGCGACGCAGGTATAGAGCCCGGCGCGCTTCTCATGCAGGTAGGGGCCGGTGCCGGGGCGCTCGGTCGCCTGCTGGCGGGTGACGGCATATTGTTCGGGCGTCAGCTCGGCGCGCCACTCGGCATCGGTCTTCTCGACCTTCTTGCGTCCGGCTTCCGTCTCGGGGCGGGTGTTCGTGGTCATGCGCGCTCCTGTCGATCTGCGGCCGAAATGCCGGCGCGGCAGATGGCAATCGGGTGAAACACAAGCTGGCCTATCTAGATAGGCGATCGCGGCGATTTCACAATTGGTCGGGTTCACGTTGTCGCGCTTGTCGGTTTGCGGTCCGGTTTTCCTTGGGCTGGCCGTCTCGACGTGCTTTATCTGCCTTCATCCGTCGAATCACCCATCACACATCGAAGGATGTCCTGAACAGGAGGAGCCGATTACATGCTGCGCACCGCTAGTCTTGCGCTTGCCCTGTTCGTCTTCTGGCTGCTCTTGTCGGGTCACTACACGGTCTGGCTGATGACTGCCGGGCTCGCCGTCTCGGTTTTGCTGGCGTTGGCGGGCCGGCGTCTCGGCTTCGCCGACGAAGAGGGCCATCCGGTCGATCGGGTGATCGCCGGCCTGACCTATTGGCCATGGTTGGCGCGCGAGATCGTCAAGTCCTCGATCACGGTGACCAAGATCATCCTCGACCCGAAGCTGCCGATCTCGCCGCGGCTTTTCCACACCAAGGTGTCGGCGCGGACGCCGGTCGGCGTCGCGACCTATGCCAATTCGATCACGCTGACGCCCGGCACCATCACCGTCGCCGTCGACCGCGAGAATGACCGCTTCCTCGTCCATGCGCTGACCGGCGCCGGCGCCGAGGACGTCGAGGCGGGCGATATGGATCGCCGGGTGAAGCGCTTCGAGGGGAGGGCGGAATGATCGCCGCAGCCCTTTTGGCCGTGCTGGCCGCCATGGCGCTGGTCGTGGTGCGGGCCCTGCGCGGGCCGACCACCTTCGACCGGCTGCTGGCCGCCAATTCGATCGGCAATGGCGCGATCCTGGTGCTCGCCCTGTTCGGCTTTCTGACCGGGCGGCCGGAATTCCTCGACCTCGGCCTCACCTACGCGCTGCTCAACTATGTCGGCATCTTCGCCGTGCTGAAGTTCTTCCGCCTGGGTTCGCTCGGCGCCGAAGCGGAGGCGGACCAGCGATGATCGACCTTCTGCGCGAGATCGCGGCCGGGCTGTTCCTGTTCGCGGGTGCGTTCTTCCTGCTCGCAGGCGCCATCGGCATGAACCGGATGCCGGATCTCTTCACCCGCATGCACGCCGCCTCGGTCGGCGACACGCTCGGCGTCAGCCTGATGCTGATCGGAATGGTGTTCCTCGCCGGCTTCACGCTGGTTACGGTGAAGCTCGTCTTCCTGCTGGGCTTCCTCCTGTTCATGGGGCCGGTGGCGTCGCATGCGCTCGCCGCCGCCGCTCTCCAGGCCGGCGTGAAACCGGTGCTGGCCGAGAACGGCGAGGCGAAGAAGGCCGAGCGCAAGAAAGCCGAGCCCACCGTGAAGGCGCCCGCGCGAAAGACCTCCTCCCGCAAGCGGGGCAAGCGATGACCGAACTCGCGACGATCGAGACCGCCGTCACCATCGTCCTGCTGCTGCTCCTCGGCGCGGTCACGTTCGGCATCGTCCGCGTGCGCGGCCTGTTTGCCGCCGTGGTTCTGCTCGGCGTCTACAGCCTGCTGATGGCGACGCTCTTCATCGTTCTCGACGCGGTCGATGTCGCGATGACCGAGGCCGCCGTCGGCGCCGGCGTCTCGACCGTCTTCTTTCTCGGCGCGCTGTGGCTGACCGATACCGTCGAGGCGCCGGCCCGGCAGCGTCAGTTCATGCCGCTCTTCGTCGCGCTGGTCACGGCCGGCGCGCTGCTCTGGGGCGTGAGCGACCTGCCGCCATTCGGGTCCGCCGATCAGCCGATCCACCGCGAGGGCGCGGACTACCTCGTCCGCTCGCTGCCCGAGACGGGCATCGCCAATGTCGTCAGCGCGGTTCTCGCCAGCTATCGCGGCTTCGACACGCTGGGCGAGACCACGGTCGTCTTCACCGCCGGCATCGCCATCCTGGCGCTGCTCAAGCGCCGTCGCGGCGAGGGAGGCAACTGATGCGGCTCGATGTCGTCCTGCGCGTCACCACCAAGTTCATCCTGGCGCCGCTGCTGCTCTTCGCGCTCTACGTCCAGTTCCACGGCGATTACGGCCCGGGCGGCGGCTTCCAGGCCGGCGTCATCGCGGCGGCCGCGATCATTCTCTATGGCCTGATCAACGGCCTCGGCCCGGCGCAGAAGATCGTCCCGGTCGGCCTGCTCGAGGTGCTGATCCCCGGCGGCGTTCTGATCTATGTCGCGGTCGGCATCGCCGGCATGCTGCTCGGCGACAATTTCCTCGACTACAACCACCTCGCCCATGACCGCATCCATGGCCAGGAATGGGGCGTGTTCCTCGTCGAGGTCGGCGTGTTTCTCACCGTCTTCTCGACGATGATCGCGATATTCTACGCCTTCGCCGGCCGGAGGCGCTCGTGATCCTGCAATTCGGCCAGATCGCCACGATCCTCTTGATGGTCGCAGGGCTCTATGTGGTCATCGCGCGCGGCAACTTGATCAAGAAGCTGATCGGCCTGTCGCTGTTCCAGACCTCGGTCTACCTGCTCTACATCCTGCCTGGAAAGCTGCTCGGCGGCACCGCGCCGATCCTCGACGCCGGCTATTCCGTCTACGCCAACCCGCTGCCGCATGTGCTGATCCTCACCGCGATCGTCGTCGGCATCGCGACGCTGGCGCTCGGCCTGACGCTGGTGGTGCGGATCAAGGAGGCTTACGGCACGATCGAGGAGGACGAGCTCCTGCTGCGCGACGGCCCCAGGGAGAGCGGCAGGGAAGACGCTTCGGGCAAGGCGAATGCCGCCAGCCGCAAGACCAGCAGGACCATCAAGACCGGCAAGGGCGGGAAGCCGGCATGATCGCTCACCACCTACCGGTTCTGTTGATCCTCGCGCCGCTTATTGGCGCGATCCTGGCGGCGCTGTCGCGCAACGGCTTCGTCGCCTGGTTCATCGCCCTCGTCGCCTCGGCGCTGACGGCGGCGATCGCCGTGGCGCTGGTTTGGCGCGTGCAGGCGGAAGGCGTCATCTCCTATCGCATCGGGGGCTGGGCGCCGGAACTCGGCATCGAATACCGCGTCGATGCGGTCAACGCCTTCATCATCCTTCTCGTCGGCGTCGTCGCCTTCGCGACGATGATCTTCGCGCGTCGCAGCGTGCTGGCCGAGATCATCCCGGAGCGCGTCGCGTGGTTCTACACGATGATGCTGCTCTGCGTCGCCGGCCTGCTCGGCATGGCGGTGACGGGCGACGCCTTCAACGCCTTCGTGTTCCTCGAGATCTCGTCGCTCTCGACCTATACGCTGATTGCGCTCGGCCGCGACCGCAGGGCGCTGGTCGCCGCCTATCAATATCTGATCGTCGGCACGATCGGCGCCACCTTCTACGTCATCGGCGTCGGCCTGATCTATCTCGTCACCGGCACGCTCAATCTCGGCCTCATCGTCGAGCGGATCGGCGCCATCGAGAGCTCGCGCGCGCTGATCGTCGCCGAGGCTTTCATCGCCGTCGGCATCTCGCTCAAGCTGGCGCTGTTCCCGCTGCATGCGTGGCTGCCCAACGCCTATGCCTATGCGCCTTCCAGCGCTTCCGTGCTGCTCGCCTCGACGGCGACCAAGGTGGCGGTCTACCTGCTGGCGCGCTTCCTGTTCACCGTCTTCGGCATGGATGCTGGCCCGGGCGGCATCCCGGTTGGGACCATCCTGATGGCGCTCTCGCTTGCGGCGATGTTCATCCCCTCGGCCGCCGCCATCTTCCAGAACGACGTCAAGCGCATCCTCGCCTTCTCCTCGGTCGGCCAGGTCGGCTACATCACGCTCGGCCTCGCGCTCGCCAATCCGACCGGCGTCACCGGCGGCCTGCTGCATCTCTTCAACCACGCGCTGATGAAGGGCGCGGCCTTCATGGCGATCGGCGCCATCGTGCTCAAGGCGGGCACCGCCAAGCTCGACGAACTCTCCGGCATCGGCCGCACCATGCCGTGGACAACGGCGGCGCTCACCGTCGCCGGCCTCGGCCTGATCGGCGTGCCCGGCACCAGCGGCTTTGTGTCGAAATACTACCTGATCCTCGGCGCGTTCGAAGCTGGCCTCGGCTGGCTGGCGATCCTGATCGTCGCGAGCTCCTTCCTCGCCGTGCTCTATGTCGGCCGCATCGTCGAGGTGGTCTGGTTCCGCGAGCCGGCCGCAGCCGCGCGCGAGGCCAGCGAGGCGCCGCTTGAAATGCTGCTGCCGATGTGGCTGCTCGCCGGCGCCACCATCTGGCTCGGCCTCGATGCCGAGGGACCGGCGGGCCTTGCCCGCGCGGCGGCAAGCGCGCTGCTCAGGGTGGCGCCATGACCTTCTCCAACGATCCCGTCCTGCTGGCGCTCGCGCTCGCCATTCCCGCGCTGGCGACGCTTGCCATCGCCATGCTCGGCCGCTGGCCGAACCTGCGCGAGGCGGCGACCCTTGCCGCGGCGGTGCTGCTCTTCGGCGTGGTGATGGCGCTGCTGGCGCATGTGCTCTCCGGCGCGCGGCCGGAGCTGCATCTCGTTTCCGTCGCGCCCGGCCTTTCGCTGGCGCTGAAGATCGATCCGCTCGGCATGCTGTTCGCCGCCGTCGCCGCGACGCTCTGGATCGTCAACTCGCTCTATTCGATCGGCTATATGCGCGGCAATGACGAGCCGCGGCAGACGATTTTCTACGCCTGCTTCGCCATCGCCATCTTCGCGACCATGGGACTGGCGTTTTCCGGCAACCTGTTCACCCTGTTCGTCTTCTACGAGGTGCTGTCGCTCTCGACCTATCCGTTGGTGACCCACAAGCAGAGCCCGGCGGCGATGAAGGCAGGGCGCGTCTACCTGCTCACCCTCGTCGGCGCCTCGATGGTGCTGTTGCTGCCCGCGATCGTCTGGACCGGCCTTGCCGCCGGCACGCTCGATTTCCGAACCGGCGGCATTCTCGCCGGCAAGCTCGGTGACGGCGCGCTGGCGCTGCTCTTCGCCCTGTTCGTCTTCGGCGCGGCCAAGGCGGCGGTGATGCCGCTGCATCGCTGGCTGCCTGCGGCCATGGTGGCGCCGACGCCGGTCTCGGCGCTTCTGCATGCCGTCGCCGTGGTCAAGGCGGGCGTCTTCACCATCCTGAAGGTGGCCGTCTCTGTCTTCGGCATCGAGACGCTCTCCGCCAGCGGCGCCAGCGAATGGCTGGTCTATGTCGCCGGCTTCACCATCGTCGCTGCCTCCGTCGTCGCGCTCCGTGCCGACGACCTGAAGCGCCGGCTGGCCTATTCGACCATCGGCCAGCTTTCCTACATCGTGCTGGCGGCGGCGCTCGCATCGCCCGTCGCCGTCCTTGGCGCGGCCTTGCACATCGCCGCCCACGCCGTCTCGAAGATCACGCTCTTCTTCGCTGCCGGATCCGTCTACACGGCGGAGCATGTGACCAAGATCAGCCAGATGGACGGGATCGGCCGCCGCATGCCCTGGACGATGGGCGCCTTCGCGATCGGCGCGCTCTCCATGATCGGTCTGCCACCGACGGCCGGGTTCCTCGGCAAGTGGTTCATCCTCGATGCCGCCACCGGCGCCACCAACTGGTTCGCGGTCGGCGTCATCGTCGTCTCGACCGTGCTCAACGCCGCCTATTTCCTGCCGATCCTGACCCGCGCCTTCCTGCGCCCGGCGAACGGCCCGCGCCAGGAAGCCCCGCTCGCGATGGTGATCGCGCTGACCGTCACAGCGGCCGGCACCGTGTTGCTCTTCCTGTGCCCGGGCGTTCCGTTCCGCCTCGCTTCGATGATCATGGGAGGGTGAGATGCGTTCTTCTGCCAGTAAGACCCTCACCCAACCCTCTCCCGCAAGCGGGCGAGGGCTTTTCGGCCGGCGCGCTTCAGAAGCAACGTGCCTGAACGAGCACGCACAGTCGCGCCCCCTCTCCCGCGCGCGGGAGAGGGGTGGGGTGTGGGGCTTTTCTCATCTCTCCGCCGGGAGAAAGCCATGACCGCCACCCGCCGCAAGATCCTGATCGCCCTTGTCGTCGTCCTCGCCCTGCTGGTCGTCGCCGATAGCTTCGTCACGCATCATCCGAGCTTCGGCATCGATGGCACGCCGGGCTTCGCCGCGTGGTTCGGCCTCTTCGGCGCGGCGGTCGCGGTCATGGTCGCTCATGGCTGGGGCCGGCTGATGCGTCGACGCGGGGAGCGGGCGGATGACTGAGACTTTCGGGCCGCTGTCGCCCGCCCTCGTCCTGATCGCCGCAGGGCTGATCCTGCCGCTGCTGAAGGAGCCGCTGCGCAACGCGCTGTTCCTGCTCGCACCGGCGATCGCACTGGCGCTCGTCTGGATGCTGCCGCTCGGGCCGGGGCTGGTCGTCGACTGGCTCGGCCTGCATCTCGTGCCGATCGCCGCGGACGGGTTTTCGCGCATCTTCGGCACGGCCTTCGGCATCGCCGCGCTCGCTGGCGCGCTCTATGGCGTGACGCAGCCGAGCGCCACCGAGAAGGCGGCCGCGCTCGTCTATGCCGGCGCGGCGCAGGGCATCGCCTTTTCAGGCGACCTCCTGACCCTGTTCGTGTTCTGGGAGATCCTGGCGATCGGCTCGACGCTGGTGATCTGGTCGAACGGAAATGCCCGCGCGGGCCTGCGCTATGCGCTCATCCATGTGCTGGGCGGCGTACTGCTCTTCGCCGGCATCGCCGCCGAGATCGCCGGTTCCGGCAGCCTGTCGCTGCAGGCGATGCGCGCCGACAGCGTCGGCCGTTGGCTGATGCTAGCCGGCATCCTCGTCAACGCCGGCGCGCTGCCGCTTTCCGCCTGGGTTGCCGACGCCTATCCGAAGGCGTCCTGGTCGGGCGCGGTGTTCCTCTCGGCCTTCACCACCAAGGCGGCGGTGCTGGTGCTGATCCGCCTCTTTCCCGGCGAGCCGGCGCTGCTCTGGATCGGCCTCGCCATGGCGGTCTACGGCCTCGTCTACGCCCTGCTCGAAAACGATATCCGCAAGCTGCTCTCCTATTCGATCGTCGGCCAGGTCGGCTTCATGGTCGTCGCCGTCGGCATCGGCTCGCCGCTGGCGCTTGCCGCAGCGGCCCTGCATGCGCTGGCGCACATCCTCTACAAGTCGCTGCTGATGATGGCGGCCGGCTCGATCCTGCGCGCAACCGGCGAGACGCGCCTGACCGGGCTCGGCGGGCTCGCGCGCGCCATGCCGGAGACGGCCGCCGCCATGCTGGTCGGCGGCCTCTCGCTCGCCGCCATGCCGCTGACGGCGGGTTTCGTCAGCAAATCGGCGATCATGGCGGCGCTGGCGGCCGACCAGGCCGGTTTCTACTGGTTCGCTCTGACGGCGGTTTCGGCCGGGTCCTTCCTTTATATCGGGCTGAAACTGCCCTTCTTCGCGCTGTCCGGGCCCGAGCGCGCGAGGGTCGAGATCCAGCCCACGCGGTCGATGCGGGCCGCGATGGGCGCGCTGTGTCTTCTGCTGGTTGCATCGGGTTGCTTCCCGGGATGGCTGGAAACACTTGCGCCGGAGATCGCCGGCGTGCCGATCCTCACGGCCGACCACATCCTGTTCCAGTTGCAGATGTTAGTCGGTGCAAGTTGCATATTTGCCTTCTTGCTGCCGTTACTTCGCCCCAGTCTTGGATTTACGCTGGACGTCGACTGGTTGTGGCGCGAGCTGCCACACCGCGCGGCGCCGCGCTGGCGCCGGGTTAGGGGGCTTTTTGACAAGGCGGGTGCTGACTTCCGGGCCGAGGCGCGCCGCAGCTGGGGCTCCTTTTCGCAGCGTTCAATCCTGCGTCTTGGCGCGGCCGGCAACTGGCCAACCGGCAAGATCGCCTTCTGGGCCACAGCGCTTCTCGCGATCTATGTATTGATCGCGGCATTGTGAATGGGGATTTGCCCGGGGCCGTGTGATCAGGGGAATATTGGCCGAGACGAATCGCCGCGACCATAAAGATGTGCCGCGGCCTAACAATGCACCGACTTAATGCTTGTCTTTGCGGAAACGCAATTATATAGGTGCGACGAAGTAACGGATTTAGCGCGCCGATGGCCACTGCCGATGCTTGGATTTGTCCGGCTCTGGCGCCGTCGAAGCTGCAAGCTCTCAATTTCTTCGTTACAGAATTGCTATGACACAACCGAAGTTAGGGTAGACCATGATTGAAAAAACGGCAGGAAGCGATCTGATAGATCTGACGGCTGACATCGTTTCCGCGTATGTCAGCAACAATTCAGTTTCGGCGCATGACCTTCCCGGTCTGATCACCGAAGTCTATCAGGCGCTCAACCGTACTCATGGTGGCGTCGTCGAGCCCGAGCCCGAGCCGCTGAAGCCGGCGGTGAACCCGAAGAAGTCGGTGTTCCCGGACTATATTGTCTGCCTGGAAGACGGCAAGAAGTTCAAGTCGCTGAAGCGCCACCTTCGTACGCATTACGATCTGTCGCCGGAAGAATACCGCGAGAAGTGGGGCCTCCCGGCTGACTATCCGATGGTCGCGCCGAGCTATGCCGCCGCCCGTTCGGAACTGGCGAAGAAGATGGGCCTCGGCCAGCAGCGCAAGCGCCGCTGATCGCGCCATCCGCTCGAATGACAAAGGGCCCGGCATCGCCGGGCCCTTTTTGTTGCGCGGTGCATCCTTCAGGGGCGCAATTGCCGACGTTCGCTCTCATAGGCCTGGTGCAGGGCGATGTGGCGGTTGAGGTCGTAGGTCCAGTGGCCGGCGCGGCCGCGCATCCGCTCGGTCCGGAGCGCGCGGGCGAGCCGGGCGACGATCCGCCGCCGCGCTGCCTCGCTCTCGTCGGCGAGTTCGGCCGGCAGCATCGGCAGCAGCCGCGGCAAACAGGTCTGGCGCCGGTAGAGCGCGACGCCGGCTGCGATCGCCGCGTCGACGGCGTGGCGGGCGCGGTGGCGGATCGGCGCTTTCGTGATGGGATCGTCTGGAATTCGGGCGGGGCGGGCCATGGTCGTCTCCGGTTTCGGAGCCCCAATTGTCCCGCCGCCCCGACGCGCGGGGATAAGCCGGCCCTCTATCCCCGCGTCGCCGCTCCCGCCAAAGGCGGAGGATCCTCATCCAAAAAATCTATCCCCGCCCTTCGCGGATAGGACTATCGTGGTCTAGGATTAAAATCCTATATTGCGTTACGGGAGGTTCCGATGGTGGGAAGAGCGGCCCCAGCGGCTGAAAATCGTGAAATCCAGCAGCGGCGCACCCGCGAGGAAGGCACGCGGCGGATGCTGGTGTCCCTTGTCGGCTCCGCGCTCGCCGTCGATGGCGAGAGGCTGTGCGGCGCCGGACGGGGCACGGCCCGGGAGGCGCATGCCCGCCAGGTCGCTGTTTACATCGCCCATATCGCGCTCGGCCTCAGCTACACCGAGGCCGGACGGTTGTTCGGTCGCGACCGCACGACGGCGGCGCATGCCTGCCGTCGCGTCGAGGAGCAGCGCGAGAGCGAGCGGATCGACCAGTTCGTCGACAGGCTGGAGCGAGCCGCCTGCCGCGCCACCTTTCAAGCGGGGAGGGCATGATGGCGAGGCGCGAAGCGGCGCGTCTCGCCCGTCGTCTCGCTACTGCCGGCGCGAGGCTGGAGCCGGATGCGGACGGATACGGCCTTGTCTCGCCGTTGACGACCCGAAGGGGCGCTGTCGAGGCGACGAGCGTCAGGGCGCTGCTCGCCGATGGCGCGCTTGAGGCCTATGGCGCCGGCTATATCCTGTCGGCGGCGGGCAGGGCGATGGTGCGGCGGCTGCTTGCCGGCGGCGAGGATTTCGCCGGCCAGCACCAGAGCCGCGAACGGCGGACGCTCGAGGAGGACGGCGCGCGCAACACCGTGCTCGTCGACGCCGGCGAGAGCCCGCTCGCCTGGTTGCGGAGCCGCAAGGGGCGGGACGGCAGGCCGTTGATCGATGACGCGGCATTCAGCGCCGGCGAGCGGCTGCGGGCGGATTTCACGCGCGGGCAATTAATGCCGCGCGTGACGTCGAATTGGTCGGCGGCGGTGGCGAGCGGCCGGCGCGGCGGCCCCGGCGGCATGGCCGACCTGACGGAGACGGCGCTTTCGGCGCGATTGCGGGTGGAGCGCGCCCTAGCGGCGACCGGGCCGGAATTCGCCGGCATCCTCGTCGATTTCTGTTGCTTCCTGAAGGGGATCGAGGAGATCGAGCGCGAAAGAGACTGGCCGAAGCGCTCGGCCAAGCTGGTGCTGCAACTGGCGCTTTCGGCGCTGGCGAGGCACTACGGGCTTGCCGCGAGCGCGCAGGGGCGCGCATCTGGCGGCGGCATTCGTCACTGGGGCTCGGAGGACTTCAAGCCGAAGGCGGGCTGATCAGGCGGCGGCTTCGGCCGCCGCTTCCGTCTTGATGCGGTTGACCATGGAGCGCAGGCCGTTCGAGCGCTGCGTCGTCAGGTGCTCGCGCAGGCCGATCTTCTCGAACACCGCCTCGGCGTCGGTCTCGACGATCTCCGCCGCCGGGCGGCCCGAGAACAGCGCGATGACGATGGCGACCAGGCCGCGCACGATCAGAGCGTCGCTGTCGCCCTTGAAGTCGAGGTGCGGGCCGTCTGCTTCCTGGCGCACGTCCTTCTGCAGCCAGACCTGGCTGGCGCAGCCATGCACGCGGTTGGCCTCGTTATGCGCTTCCGGCGGCAGCGGTTCGAGGGCGCGGCCGAGCTCGATCAGATAGCGATAGCGATCGTCCCAATCGTCGAGAAAGGCGAAATCGTCGAGAATCCGGTCGATGGGCGAGAGCGTGGCGGTGATGTTCATGGCATCCCGCATATAGCGTTTCGCGCAGCGGGATGAAACGGCCGGCGCCGAAAAGATTGTCAGGCCTTGCGCGGATGCGGCGCGCGCCAGTTCGGCTCCATGTCGGCCGGCGTCAGCGTGCCGCCCGTCGCGCCGACGCCAGGGAGCACCGGGGCCGGGCCGCCGAGCGTCCCGTCGATGGCGCTGTAGAGGAACTGCGCGCCATAGCGCGCCTTGGCGCCGAAGGCGGCCAGCGCGGCGCCGCCATGGCTGCAGACCTCCGGCTGGCGCTCGCACATGCCGGAGAGGTCCGCGACGGCGCCGCGGGCGGCGAGAACCGCGTCGATCGCGCTGACGCGCGGGGCCTGCACGCCGTGGCTCGGGTCGCCGGGAATTAGCAGGACCACGACCGAAAACCAGAAAGCCGCCCGGAGGATAAACATCGATCTGCCCTTCCGCCTTCCGAACCCATCGCCGCGCCACGATCGTTTCGTCGTGACGATGTCGATCCTAGGCGGCGCAACTGAAAGTGGCGTTCAGGCGGATGGGCAAATTCTAGCGAACCGGTTCATGCGTGGGTAACCATGAAGGGCCGCGTTCCCTTGCCCCGGCGCTTGCGATACCCTCCGCCGGTTGACCGGGGGAGCGCGTTGAAAAGGTCGAGCCAAGCAGAAATCGAGGCCATGTCGTCGAGTTGGGCCTGGCGTCTGACACGGCCGATATACCGGCTCGAGCGCGAAATCCGGCGCTGGCGGCCGAAGCGTCTGTTGGCGAAGCTCGGGCGCGCCAAACAGCGGGAGAGCGCCGCTTTGCCTGTCGCCGCCGCCTCGATGCCGGCCGTCGCCGCATCGGCGCCGCCGCCTGCCGCCCAGCATGACGGGCCTGACGATTTCGTGCTCCTTCGCATCCTCGGCAACGATCTCTTCCCCCGCCACCGCAAGGGGCAGACGCGGACGAATCTCGCGCTGATCCTTGCCCACGAGCCGGAGCTCGAAGACTGTCGGAAGCGCTGGATCGTCAACCGGATCATCGATCCGGCCGAGGAAGCGCTGATCATCGATTTGCTCGAGCGCAGCGGCCAGGATTATACGCGCATTCCCTTCGATATCGGGGAATATGCCGGCATAGGCTGGGCGGAAGACGGCTTCGCGGAGCCGGGCTTTTTCCTGAGCAAGTCCTACGAGGCGTTGGGCCCGGAGGCGCGGGCGCGCGCCGAGGTGCATGCGCGGCGGCTGAAGAACATCTACGTCATGAACAACAATGGCGGCCGCAACCTCGCGCTTCGCGAGGGGCGCGGCCTGGCCAGATGGGTCCTTCCCTGGGACGGCAACTGCTTCCTGACCGAGAGCGGCTGGCGCGAGATCCGCCGCGCCGTCCTGGAGCAGCCCGATCTCAAATATTTCGTCGTGCCGATGCTGCGGGTTTCCAGCAACGAGCTCCTGCTGCGGGGGCAGATGGAACGGCCGGCCGAGGACGAGCCGCAGCTGATCTTCCGGAACGACGCGGTCGAGATGTTCGACGAGGCGCGCCCCTATGGCACCCGGCCCAAGGTGGACCTGCTCATGCGTCTTGGCGTCCCGGGCCCCTGGGATCGCTGGCTCGCCGATACGTGGGAGGCGCCGATGGCGCCGCGCTCGGCGGAAGCGGGGAGATTCGCCCTTGCCGGATGGGTTGGGCGGCTCGAATCCGGCAAGCCGCACCTAGAGCGGAGCGGGCAGGGGACCGTGCGCGCCCTCGCGCGGGCCGATGCCATCGTAGCAGCGCTGGATTGGCTCGACCGGCAGGTCATGGCGAGCCGGGTCCAACCCGAGCGCCTCTGTCTCTACGACGAGGCAAAGATCGGCGAATTGGCGTCGGAAGCGTCCGCCACGCTGCGCTCGGCGCTGAAGGCGGATGCCGACGCTGCCCTGTCGCGCGGCCCCGGTTCCGTCGCCGACAAGCCGGCGCCGGCGCCGGGCGCAGGCGCCCGCGACTATTTCAGCCTGGCGCGCTATTGGTGGCCGGATCCCGCCTCGCCGGACGGCCTGCCCTATGTGAACCGGGATGGCGACGACGTCTTTCGCTCCGGCCTGCCGGGCTTCGCGCCCGAGCGCTTCGACCGGATGCGGGTCCAGCAGCTTTTCGATGATTCGATCGTGCTGGCCCTCGGCTGGGCGGCGCTCGGCGACGGGCGATATCTCGATCACGCCGCCGGCCTGGTCCGGACCTGGTTCATAGATCCGCGCACGCGCATGACGCCGCATCTGCGCTTCGCGCAGTTCGTGCACGGCCATGACAGCCATGACAGCACCGGCTACGGCATCCTCGATTTCAGCGGCCTGCCCCGGCTTCTCGATGCCGTGCGACTGATGGAGCGGGGCGGGGCGCTCTCTCCCGGAGACGGCCTCGCCTTCCGCCACTGGCTCCGCTCCTACGCCGACTGGCTGCTGGATAGTCCGCAGGGCCGCCATGCCAGCCGCCGGCTCAACAATCATGGCACGTTCTACGATCTCCAGATTGCAGCGATCGCCATCTTCCTCGGCGATATCGATGCCCTGAATGCCGCGCTCCGGCGTGTGCGGGAGCGACTGCCGCATCAGTTCGCGCCGGACGGGTCGCAGCCGCGTGAACTCGCCCGCTCGCGCCCCCGCCACTATAGCTATCTCAATCTCGTCGGCTGGATTGCGATCGCACGGCTGGCGGAGAGCGTCGGCGACGATCTTTGGAACTACGAGGCCGCGGACGGCCGCTCGCTCCGGAAGGTGCTCCGCTGGCTGATCGACCGGTGCGACGCGCGGGACTGGCCGAAGGGGCTCCCCGTCGAGGCCGAGCGACTGGCGGTCGAGCCGCTGCGCGCGGCCTACAGCGCTAAGTACGAGCCGGAGCAGGCGGGCCCCGCGCCGCAGCCGCCTTTCAGCCTGGATCCCATGCTCGGAATGGCGCCGTTCTGGCCGCTGCAGCGCTAGATCTCTGCCTGCCGGCCAGCTCCGTCCGGGTGGCAGGGATCCTTGTTAAGGCCGGCGGATCGCGTCGTCCGGCGCTTATCCTTAGGGTTCCCTTAAGCGGGGTCTGCCATGATCCCGACATTGCCGGGATGGCCCTTGTCGGGCCCTGCGCCGGCGGGCCGGAAGGCCGGAACGAGCGTCATTGGTGTGTTGTGTATGACGGTTTCATTCGAGCCCTTGCGGCGAATCATCGACGGGTTGGTCCATAGCTCGGTCGCTGACGAGCCGCTGCTCGCCGCGCGCCATCGCGCGTTCATCGCGGCGCATCTGGCCGTCGGCCTCGGCGTCCTCATGCTGTTCCCGATCTGGCTGGCGCTGGCCGGCCGTCCGTCCTTCGCCTCGGCCGTTGCCTTCGGCTGGCTGGCCGCGCCGCTGCCGATCGCCGGCTTCCTGTCGCGCACGGGCCGCTATGGCGAGGCCCATCTTCTTTCCGCCGTGGCGCTGGCCGGGCTCGTCGTCTGGGCCGGCATGCTGACCGGCGGCCTCGGCTCGCCGGCGCTCGTGCTGCTGGCGATCGTGCCGGCCGAGGCGGCGCTTTCCGGTTCGCGCCGGATCACGCTGGCGTCGATCGCGATTTCCGTCTGCGCGCTTGCCGGGCTGGCGCTGGTGGCGCTGGCCGGCCTGCTCCCCGCGCCGATGGCCGGGCCCGTCTCCTTCGCGCCGATCCTGGTCGCGGCCGCGATCCTCTATGGCGCCGGCCTGGCGCTGCGCATCGAGCTGGTCCAGCGCGTCGCCGAGGGCGCCGCCCGCGACGGCGAGGCGCGCTATCGCATCCTCGCCGACAACACGGCCGAGCTCATCACCCGCCACAATGGCTCCGGCGCCGTCGAGTTCGCCTCGCCTGCCGCGCGCGCCATGCTCGGCTGCTCGCCGGCCGAGCTGATCGGCCACGGCCTGTTCGATCGCGTCCACGTCGCCGACCGGCCGAACTATCTGCATGCGCTGTCCGAGGTCGATCGCACCGGCGAGCCGCGACAGGTCGAGTTCCGCCTGCGCCGGACCGCCGGCGACGATGCCGCCGGCTTCGTCTGGGCCGAGATGCGCTGCCGTCCGGCGCTCGATGCGGCGCAGGGCACGCGCTCGGTGGTCGCCGTCCTGCGCGACGTCACCGCCAGCCGCAGCCAGCGCGACGCCTTCGCCGAGGCGCAGTCCTCCGCCGACCAGGCCAACCAGTCCAAGGTGCAGTTCCTCGCCCATATGAGCCATGAGCTGCGCACGCCGCTCAACGCCATCATCGGCTTCTCGGAGATCCTGCAGCGCGAACTGTTCGGCAAGTTCGAAATGGCGCGCCACCGCGACTATATCCGGCTGATCCATTCCACCGGCGAGCACCTGCTGCAGGTGGTCAACAGCGTGCTGGACATGTCGAAGATCGAGGCGGGCAAGTTCGATGTCGTGGCGGCGCCGTTTCCGGTCGTGCCGGTGATCGACGGCGCGCTCGACATGATGGCGCAGCAGATCGCCGGTCGTGGCATCAAGCTCGTCCGCCGCATCGATCGCGACCTGCCCGAGATCGTCGCCGACCGGCGCGCCTGCCGGCAGATCCTGCTCAACCTGCTTTCCAACGCCGCGAAGTTCACCGAAGCTGGCGGCACGGTCACGGTTTCCGCCACGCTGGAGCAGGGTGAACTCGTGATCGAGGTGCGCGATACAGGGATCGGCATCGCCGCCAACGACCTGCCGCGCATCGGTACGCCCTTCGTCCAGGCCGACGCCTGTGCCGAGCGTCGCGGCGAGGGCACCGGGCTCGGCGTCTCCGTCGTCAAGGGCCTGGTGGCGCTGCAGGGCGGCACCTTCGCGCTGGAGAGCGAAACGGGTCGCGGCACGCGCGCCATCGTGCGCCTTCCCATCCGCCCCGCGCGCCATGCGGCGGCCCCCTTCATCCGCCCGGCTGGGACGGTCTTCGAGGAGAGGGAGCGTCGGCGTGCGTGAGCGGGAGGCTCCAGCAAGGCGGAAACGTCCGTCGAACCGGTCGCGCCGTCCGGCTCCGGAGACCGAGAGCCTGATCGGCCGGCTGGCGGACAAGATCATCGAGAACCCCGGCCGGGCCGGCGGCTTCGCGCTGATCGCCATCGCCGTGACCTCGATTGTCTCCAACGCCGCTTTCCTGCAGACCAGGCATCATCCCGACCCGCTCTTCGTGACCCGCAGCGTCGCCGAAAGCCCGGCTCCTGCAGCAGCCGCTGCGTCGGCTCCGGCGGCGACCGCGCCGCCCGTTGCCGAGACGGTCTCCATGCCGCTGCCGAAGAGCCGTGTCGCCGCCACGCAGGCGTCACAACCGGCGCCGCCGCCTGCGCCGGCAAAGGCCCCGGCGACGGCTGCATCCACCGCACCGCAGCAGCCGGCCGCCACAGCTGCGCAGGGCCATGCCTCTCTAGTCGGCAATCTCGTCGCCGATACGCAGCGCGCGCTCCTCGATGTCGGCTTCTATGATGGCTCCGTCGATGGCGTTCTGGGACCGCAGACCAAGGCGGCGATTTCGGCCTTCGAGAAGCGGATCGGCCTGATCCCGACGGGGCAGCCGAGCCCGCGCCTGCTCAGCGAGATGCGCAGGGGGCGGCCGCGCGCCGCCGAGATCGCCGATCCGGTCTCCACCGGTTCGATCACGGATCCCGCCGGCCGCGCCCGCATGAAGCGCGTCCAGCAGGCGCTGAACCAGATCGGCTATGGTCCGATCGAGACCGATGGCCGCGGCGGCGGCAAGACCGCCAGCGCCATCCGCCGTTTCGAACGCGATAACGGCCTGCCCATGACCGGCGCGGCTGGTGACGCCGTCATCGCCAAGCTGGTGCTGATCGGCGCGATGGACACGCTTTGAGAGCGTCGATCCCCCCATGCGCGTAACATCCGGCTTTTGGGTCGCGGCCTATATCCGCCGTGTCTTCGCCGAGGGCGCATTCGCCGCCGTCGTCCGGCGTGGCGCCGAGGAGGCAGGCGCCATCTTCGTCGCGATCGACTGGCTGGACGGAACGGTCGACCTCTATGGCCCGGCGCCACAGACGGTTTTCGATGACAGCAGGCCTACCGACCGGCTCTTCACCCGCATCGGCGAACGGATCGACCGGCTCGAACTGCAGCAGCGGATTGCCTCGGAAACCCGCTTCGACCCGGATATCTGGCTGGTCGAGACCGAGGATCGCCAGGGGCGGTCCTTCCTCGATATTGCGGCGGGCTGATCGGCCTCAGGCGAATTTCTCGGTCCGGAGAGCCGGTTCGCCAAGGATCGGCTGATCGAGGGCGGCCGGACGCGTATCCCTGCGTGGCGCGTTGGCGAAATGCGGCTGATGCGCGGCTTCGGGCTCGGCGTCGCCGCGCCATTCGCCGACCAGTCGGCTCGCGCCGGGCTGTGCGATGCCGGCCAGCAGTTCCGAGAGCCGGAAGAAGGCCTCGACCGCCTCGCGCATCAGCGGATTGGCGAACAGCATCACCTGCTGCGCCTCGCTGTCCGAAAGTCCGATCGCCTTCAGCAGCACGATCAGCGCCTCGCCGGAACGATCGTCCAGCAGGGCCGTCACCTGTTCGACGTCGAGGCGGAGCCCCTCGGCCAGCGCCGCGATCAACTGCTCGCGCTGGTGCTGGCGCGCCAGCATCGGCAGGCGGGCCCGGCTCAGTGCGGCGCGGAAGGCCTGGTCGATCTGGATCGAGGAAAGCTTCGGCTTCGACAGCGGCGCGGGCGGCAGCGAACCGATCCGCGCCAGCCGGCCCTCGCGGTCGAGGCGGAGGAAGGCGGCGACGGGATCGTCGGATACGGCCGGTTCGACAATCGGGGGCGCTTCGTCCGTGACCGGGAGCGCGGCTTCCGGCATCGTGGCGGCCGGCGCTTCGGCCGGCACGGCCGGCAGCGCAACTTCGGCGGGAGGCGGCGTGGCCTCGGAGGTGGCCGCGACCGGGGCGGCGGCCGTCGCTTCCGGCGTCGGCGCGACGGCTGCCGGGCGGGGTTGCGGCTCGAAAGGTTTGCGCGCGGAGGCCGGGGCGGGCGGCGCGTCGCTGGCGAGCGCGCTCATCTCGGCGCTCAGGCTGGCGGTGAGGACGCGCGCCGCGACCAACGCCGAAAGGGGGGCCGAGATCTCAGGTGCGGCGAGGTGATTCGCCGGCTCGGGAGCCGATTCCGTCGGCTCCGGGGCTGCGACCGTCGCTTCGGCGACGAGTTCCGGCAGGATTTCTGGCGGATCTGAGATCTCGGACTCGGACGTCGTGACCGGCCCTGTCTCCGCGACTGTCGGCGCGCCTGCAGCGGCGGCCGGCAACTCCGGCATCGGGCTGGTTTCGGCCGGCAGCAGGGCGATCGTTTCGGCGTCGCCGGTCATCCGCAGCGCGGCTGCGATCGCCGGCGCGAGGCCCTCGCGCGAGGCCATCATCCGCCAGTGCGCCGGGCCGGTAGCGGCCATGATGGCGAGGAGATCGAATGGGTTCAGCGCCGGCGCATGGCGCAGGATCGGCGAGGCGATCTCGACCAAGTCCTTGCCGAGCATGCGCAAAATCGATCCGGGCGTATCCGGGTGGCGCGCCAGCCGCTCGGCGACGAAGGCGCGGTCGGCAACCGAAACCTTGGCGAGGAAATGCGCCGCCAGTTCCTCGAAGCGGCGAATGCCGGCCTGGTCGTGCGTCTTGTCGAGCACGAACAGCTCGGTGGTTGCGCGAAGCAGCGCGGCGTCGCGACTTTGCTGACTCGACACGGCCATGGCCATGAGACCATCCGAAAAATGCGAGGGTTGCATGATGACGCGTTACCTGAAGAGCAGTCGACGCGATCGCAATCCCCGTTGGTAGCCCCGATCGCCAAGCCCGAATCCATCATGCCGGAAAGTTGTTAGCGATCCGTTAACCTTGCCGGTTGGTAAATGGTGCTATTGTTGATGCGAGCGTCCGCCAGGCTATCGGGGCGTCGATGCAGCCGGACGGACCTCCAAGGAGGTCACATGGGCACCATCCTGAGCTATTCGGGCGACCGGCGCAGACGGGTCCGCTCCGGCCTGCCGAAGCAGGGGACATGCGAGATCATCATCTTCTCGGGCGTGCGGATCGATCGCCAGCGCCCGGAGCGGCCGCAGCCGGCGCAACCCGTGGCTGCGCCGCAGCCGAAGCCCGGACGGGGCGGCTAGGGAGTCTGCGGCCGAAGCGGATCCGGGCTCACTGCTTCTCGTCGCCGGGATCGGCGGCGGGCGGCGCATCGGCCGAGGGCAGTTCCGCCGAGCAACTGGCGGCGCCGAGCAGCGCCTCGGCGCGGCCGACCAGCGTCGGATCGGCGACGAAGCTGCGGATCAGCGCGAAGCCCCGCGTGATCGGAACCTCGATGACGATCGACTGGTCGAGGGCGGCGATCGGGTTCTCGCGCAATTGCGCCATCTGCACCGGGGTCGCGATCACCAGGTCGATGTCGGCGCGCTCGGCCGAGCGGTCGTTCAGGCTGTAGACATTGCTGCCGCGCCGGTTGAACACCGCGATCGACCAGAAATCCTCCGGCATCGCCGCCTTGATGCGGACCGGCCCGTCCTCCAGCGAGAAGCGGCAGGCGGCATAGGCCATCTGCGGGTCGAGATAGGGCAGCGGCTCGGTGCCCGGCTCCGACATCGGCAGAAGATGGAAGGCGCCGTCCGGCCCGAACCGGCCGAGCGACGTCCAGGCGTCGCGATTGGCGAAATCCGGCAGGAGCAGGATGACGGCGATGTGGATGATGCCGCCGAGCAGCAGCCCGCCGAGGACATAGAGCAGCGTGCGGATCCAGTTCCGCCGGGCGAAGCGCGTCATGGGCAGCCCGCCTTGGCGATTTCGGGCATGACGACGGCGCCGACGCGCGCGCCGCCGGCGAGCGGCGTGTCGTAGAGGCGCAGGATCAGCCGGATCCCCTCCGTCGTCGTCACCGGCAGCCAGTTGCCGGGCTGCGCCGCGCGCGACACGGAGATGGTGAAGCTGCCGTCCTCGTGCCGCAGCACCTCGCGCGAATGGAAGGCGGTGCGGCGGGCGGGATTGTCCATCAGGTGGCCGTCGGCATCATAGACGGTGAGCGTCCAGAGCCGCGCCGGCGGCGTCTGGCCGGTGATGCGATAGGTGCAGCCGCCGGTAAGCCGCGCCCCGGCGCCATCGGCATCGGCCGAGAAGGCGAGGCCCTCGCCGGCGCCGAGCGGCACCTCGCCGGTGCGCGCCAGCATGGCGGCGGTATAGGGATCGGCATCGGCGCTGCCGGTATCCGGCCACGCCGTCCACGCCCCGCGCGTCACCGCGCCAAACAGCCTCTCGCGGTCGAGCACGAGCGCGGCCGAGCCGAAGCCGACGATCACGGCGATGGCGATGGCGATGGCGAGGTTGATCAGAAGTCGCAAGCACGGGCCTCAGGTCGGAGCGCCGCGAAGATAGCGCGGGCAGACGGCGGGCGATAGCAGGGTTGATGCGTTCCGCCGCGCCCGCGCGCCGCCCCGCGCCCTTCCGCCGCAACAAACGGGTTGCCGGCCGCGCCGAAGGCGGGCAGAGCAGGCGGGGCACGAAGGAATCCAGCGAGGCGATGATGACGACGGCGATCCGCCAGACGATGACGCGCGGCGACTGGGCGCTGCTGGCGACCCTTTCGGCGCTCTGGGGCGGCTCGTTCTTCTTCAATTCGATCGCCGGTCAGGCGCTACCGCCCTTCACGGTCGTGTCGCTCCGCGTCGGCCTCGCGGCGGTGATCCTGGTGGCGCTGATCCGGGTGACGGGGAGGGCGCTGCCCAGGGGCTGGCGGGTCTGGCGCGTGCTGTTCGGCATGGGGCTGATCAACAACGTCATCCCGTTCTCGCTGATCGTCTGGGGCCAGACCCAGGTGCCGAGCGGGCTCGCCGCTGTGCTGAACGCCACCACGCCGTTCTGGACCGCGCTGGTGGTCAACTTCCTCACCAATGACGAGAAGCTGACGGCGGCGAAGGTGACCGGCATCGCGATCGGCGTCGCCGGCGTCGGCGTGCTGATCGGCCCGCAGGTCTTCTGGGATTTCGGGTCGCACGGGCTCGGCGAGTTCGCGATCCTGCTGGCGACGCTTAGCTACGGCTTTTCCGGCGCGCTCGGCCGTCGTCTGCCGCGCCTCGGCGTCGAGCCGATGACGGCGGCGTCGGGGCAGATGATCGCCGCGACGACGATGATGGTGCCCCTGGCGCTGGTCTTCGACCGGCCATGGACCCTGGCGCTGCCGGGCTGGCCGGTCTGGGGCGCGATCCTCGGCCTCGCGGCGCTCTCGACCGCGCTCGGCTACATCCTGTTCTTTCGCCTGATGGCCCGCGCCGGCGCCACCAACACCTCGCTGGTGACGCTCCTCGTCCCGGTCTCCGCCATCCTGCTCGGCACGCTCGTTCTCGGCGAGACGCTGGCGCCCAAGCATCTCGCCGGCATGGCGCTGATCGGCGCGGGGCTGCTGGCGTTCGATGGCCGGGCGTGGCGGTGGGTTAGGGGGAGGCGGGTGGTGGAGGCTGGGTGAGGAGCAGTGATATCTTGTAGGGACTGTGTGCTTTTCACTGCACTTTACTAGCTGCGCTACAATATGAGCTTCATACGAATACTGACGACGCTAATTTCTTGAGCGGTATACAGTTTTGTCGCGTAATAAAATCGGTGTGTTGAACTTCAGTGGGCTGCATGTAGAGAATGTGAAGCGGTAGACATTCGGCTGCAACTCGCAACTCCTGTTTGAGTTGTAACAGCGCATCGCCAACTGAGCCAACGATCAGAATGTCAATATCCTCTCCGATACCGACTAGGCTGGATCCAAACATGTAGGAATCGAATCTGCCTAGGGAACTGCAGCAACACAGAAGATGAGCCGCAATCTCCCCTGCGGTCATCAAGCTGTTCTCAGATATTCTTTTAGCCTGTCCCATTTCATTACCTCGCACCCGAGCTCTTGTCCTGCGTCAATCGCTTCCGGCGAAGGACTCCCGTTCGGATTGATGTTCCAGACGATATCAATCGGACCAAACCGCTCCCAGAGAGTACGAACCGCATCGGCGGTGGGCTCGTATTCTGCAATCATGCCAATCCTGACACTCGTGCCGCTTTTTAACGAAACTCGGTGGATGCGATCATAATCCCGGATCACCTCTTTCACCCGACCGTACTGTCGTAGAAGCCTATCAGCGAATTTGTACACTTTGTGAGACGCGGTATTTGCGTTGCCATCGAGCGCGGCCGAGGAAAGTGTTGCAAAAGTGCCCCAGCCTAAGCCGGTGTCTTCGAGAAATTGAATGGCATTGCCGTGCCAAACGCAGGTTGACCGGTACCCACACAGGAAATCTAGTGCAGGATACTGCTTCTTGTAGTTAACCGCCGTCACCTGATCGATTTCGTGGGCGGCCGAGATCACAGCCAGCACGTCCGGTCTATCTTGCGTCGCGATCAGGATAAGTTCCCCCTCAACATGCTTCGCAGTTGACCGCGTCTGTTTTGCCAGATTTTCCAGTGCGTATCTGACTTGCCAGTTCAAGAGAAGATGCCTTCCATCGCTCGGGGGAACCGGATTGCGCGACCGGCGACACCGCAAACATGGCGCTCCGAAAGAGCACGCACATGCTCCTGGTACTCCGCAAAAGCTCGGCGTTCCTCGTCAGTGGCGAGTCCCAGATTCGCCTTGATGATGGCTTGAGCACGATAGTGATTGGGCAAGATGACGCTCCTGATACGCTGCGTCCATGCCGACGCGGATTCCGACTCCGGATCATATTCAAAATCGGAGCCATGCTCGGGGGCGAATTTGTCCCAGATTGCCTTGCTTTCGGCCATGATGCCAGCGATCGCTGCTCTTGCCTGAGCGCGGTCCTCATAACTTCTGATACCTTGCTTCGCCGCCAAATTGGCAAGATGGTTTTGCTTCCATTCCAGAAGGATATGGCGAGGAAAGCTCTCGGGATCCTTATCAATTTTTGTGTGGCACGTTGGGCACAGCAAAACTAGGTTCTCAAAGGTGTCTGCGTCGAATTCGCCTGCAGGGCGATCTTCATGACGCGGTCCGGCCTCGCCATGTGGAATGACATGCGCCATTTCCGCAATATGTTTGTCTCCACCCAATTCGACGGGGAATAGAGTGTCGAGGCAGTCCGGCTTCTGACAATGACCTGCCGAATCAGAAAACAGCCGTAGTCGTGTTGCTGCGGCTATTGCCTTTCTTTCTGCCATAAGGAAACTCCACCGTGATGCTAGATCAGTATAGCATCGGCCGTGTGCTGGTGCGTAGTCCATCGTCCTTTGGCTGGACGACTAGCGAGCGTACCCTTCCATCCAATGGCAGCTGGTCATCGGCAAGCCCCATGCTGCCCTTGTAAGCTGCGCTTTCGTTTCTCACCCGGATTCACACGTTTCTATGGAAGAATCCATCGCGGACACCTTAGTGGTGTGCTAACGATCCGTTAAGGAAAATCAGGGGGACGAGAAGTGACGGGCAGGAACAGGGAAGCCTCTGAGGTCAGGACGGAAGAAGAAACTATTATTCAGTCGGACAGCAACCTCGTCCTTAAAATTGCTGACCTGCTCCCTGGCGACTTGCTACTATATCGGGGGGCTCACCTTAAAATTCATCAACGAAAAATAGCCGAAGCAACTGGCAGTCCTTATACTCACGCTGCGATATTTCTGGGTGACGGCAGGGTTGCCGAATCTAGCTTCCCGAGCGGGGTCGGCACACAATATGTCGAGCAATCAATCAAAGGGTCTCGCTGCGTTGCAGTACTGAGGAGTCAACTGGGCTTTGGCGGCGACCGGCCGGATCGACTGAACAAGTTTGTCGATGCTGTACTTGAACAGAGGAGGTTCTATAACCTAATTGCGGCGGTCAATTTCGAGAGGGAGAGCATGCAATATTTCGATTCCCACCTCGAAATCGTCCGGGAAAACTACGGAAAGGTGAATTCAGACGAAGAGTTTGCCCAGCAGAGTTTCTTCTGCTCAGCCTTCGTCGTCGCCTGTTATTCTGTCGTCGGGCTGATCGGGCCCACCGCCCAAATCGCTTACCTACCGAGCGCCTTCTCGCCGGGCAGTCTTTATCAGGACCCCAGCTTCGGTTGGCTCCTCGGCTATCTAGTACCAGAGGGCGGGTCAGTTCCGACCGATGACCCTGTTCTTACCCAGGCAACTTTATGGAGCGACCTTCCGGATTGTCGTTGGTGGACAACAGTATAGCTGTTGCATTCTCCGGTGCCCGTTGACATCTGAACCTGTCTATCGAACATTTCGATCGCTGTGCGGGCGGCCAGCATATCCGCTTCCTGTTGAGGGGCCGAATGGACGACCGACGGGACAACGGCGCTTCCTCGCCGAAGCTCATTGGCCCGGTGACGGACAGCTCTAGCTGCAAATCGCCCGAAACCTGCCAGTCCTATTCCCGCCCCGCTCGACATTGCCGGGATGCAGACTGACCGCCAGCTTTCACGCATCGAAACGGGCCAGTTGCGGTCACGCACGGACGCGATGGCTCCCGTAGCTCCAGGCTTGTCTAGCCTTCAAGCACTAGCCGAAAGCCAACGATTGCGCATGGAGCTTCCAACCCAGTTCGCCGACCACACGCAAGACAAATCTATGTGCGACGCTGCCCACAGTGGAGGCAAATTCGCTCCATGATGCAGTGCACCTCCCCCAGACTCATTTAAACTCTTCAGACGCACACCGAGACTCAAACAACACGCATGGCCGAAACCGATCTCTACCTGCCCCTGAAGGCATTCCTGGAAAACGCCGGTTATGCCGTGAAGGGCGAGGTGCAGGGGTGTGATCTCGTCGGCGTCCGGGAGGGCGAGCCGGCTGTTCTCCTCGTCTGCGAGATGAAGCTCTCCTTCAACCTCGAGCTGGTGCTGCAGGGCGTCAACCGGGCGGCGGTCTCCGACGAGGTCTGGCTCGCGGCGCGCGCCTCGAAGGGCAAGGGGCGCGAGCATGATGCGCGCTTCCGCAATCTCTGCCGGCGTCTCGGCTTCGGGCTGATCGCCGTCTCCGCCGCCGGTCTCGTCGACGTCATCCTGGAGCCCTTTGCGGCGACGCCGCGCCGCGATCCGAAGCGGCGCTCGCGGCTGCTGGCCGAGCATCGGCGCCGGGTCGGCGACCCGCAGGTGGGTGGCGGTCGTGGAAAACCGATCATGACCGCCTACCGGCAGGACTGCATCCTCATCGCCACGGCGCTGCTCGCGGGGCCGCAGAGCCCGAAGCAGCTGAAGGCGCATGTGGCGCGCGCGCCGGGGATCCTGCAGGGCAATGTCTATGGCTGGTTCGTGCGCGAGAGCCGGGGCATTTATGGGCTGAGCGAGGTCGGCCGCGCCGCCGTGCAGCCGCCTTCGGTCTGACTATCTTCGGGGCCGGCCGCGTCCGCTACAGCCGGCGGCGCATGTAGACGTCGCAGCGCGCATAGGGCGAGACCGGCCGTTCCTCCGGCGCGAGATGGCGAAACCCGCTGCGCTCGTAGAGCGTGACCGCCGGGACCAGCGCGTGGTTCGATTCGAGATAGACCGAGCGGCAGCCCATCTCGCGCGCCAGCGCGAGCGCCGCATCCATCAGCTGGCGGCCGACGCCGCGCCCCTGCGCGCTCTCGGCGACCGCCATCTTGGCGAGCTCGACTTCGGCGTCGCCATGCGGGACGAGCGCGACGCAGCCGATCGCCGCACCGATCTCGTCCTCGGCGATCAGGATGGCGCCGCCCTTGTCGAGGATGCGCGCCTCGGCGTCGTCGAGCTGTTCGCGGTCCTTGGCTTCGATCGCGAAGAAGCGTTCGAGCCAGGCGATGTTGAGCGCGGCGAAGGCGGCCGCGTGGCGCGGCTCGAACGCCAGGATCGATATGCCGCCCCGCGCCTCCGCCATGCTGCCGCGCTCCCGGTTCGTCAGGCCTAGGCCGGCAGGACGACGACCTTGGTGTCGACGGGGGTCTTGCCGTAGAGGTCGATCATGTCCTGGCTCAGAAGGCCGACGCAGCCGCTGGTGACGCCCTTGCCGATCGATTCGGGATGGCTGGAGGCGTAGATCGTGTAGAGCGTGTATTTGCCGTCCTGGTAGAGATAGAGCGTGCGGGCGCCGAGCGGGTTGTCGAGGCCGCCGGGCATGCCGCCGGCATATTTCGCGGCTTCCGGCTGGCGCGCGATCATCTCCTTGGGCGGCGTCCAGGTCGCCCATTCGGCCTTGCGGCCGACATAGGCGTCGCCGCTCCAGCGGAAGCCGTCGCGGCCGACATTGGCGCCATAGCGGGTCGCCTTGCCGTCGCCCTCGACGCGGTAGACATAGTGCTTGGCGGGATCGACGATGATGGTGCCGGGCGTCTCCTTCGAGGCGTACTGTACCGTGCGGCGGTAGTATTTCGGGTCGAGCCTGCTGATGTCGGTGGCGGGAATCGGGAATTTCTCGGTCGGCACCGGCCCGTAGGCGAGGCGCGCCTCGGCGGCGCTCATGCCGCCGGTGGAGCAGCCGGCGAGCCCCAGCGCGCCGAGGCTGGCGGCGCCGACCAGGAACGCGCGGCGGCTGGCAAGCCCCGGCTCGCGCCCGAGCAGGGCCATCTCGTGCGCCATTCGGGCATCGGCATTCCGACCGTCGGTGATCATGATTTCGGATTCCCCGTGTTTCGTGCCGGCATGATACTCCGGCTCACGGGATTGTGCACGTCGAACTGCGGCAATCCTGCGTCGGCCCGGCCGGCAGGCGCAAGGCGCAGCGCCGGGCCGCTGCCGCCGCCCGGCCTGCTTGGTTCCGGATCTCCGATCCGCCGGCGGCGGGGCGCCTACTTCACCGTGATGGCGAGGCCGCTCAGATCCGCATTGACCTGCAGACCGACCTGCCTGCCGGAGAGCTCGAGCCGGGCGCCCTTTTCGTTCGTCATGACGATCATCTGCGCGCCGCGACCGACCGCACCGCCGCCTCCCACCGCCGCATAGGCGCCGGTCACGTCGCTGGCGCGGCGGATGTTGCGCACCGTGCCCTGGAAATAGGTCTTCGAGGCGCCGAAGGCGAGGCCGCCCGAGACGCCGGCGATCGAGACCGGATAGCGGCGGCCCTTGAAGGTCAGCGTCCCTTCGCCGCCGGAGCCGCCGACGAAGAAAGCCGCCTTGAAGACGGAGAAGCGGATCGTGCCGCTGTCGGCATGGGCGGCGCTCGCAAGGCCGACGGCCCCGGCCGCGATGACGGCAACCGCGGCGGCGCGAATTCTGGGCGAGATCATCATGATGGTTGTTTCCTCGAGGTCGCCGCTTCCCCAGCGGCCGGGCATTCCGGCATGGCGCCGCCTTCCACGACTGAACCGTCTCAAGCGCGATTGGTTCCACGCGCGCCGCGCGAATCCCGCCGTGACGCAGGCTCGCCATATACTAAGACATGTGCCTCAGTGTTCTTGACCGGCGCTCCATTTCGGATTACTAAGGCACATGCCTTACCATTCGACGCCCCTCGATCTTGCCTTTCATGCTCTGAGCGACCCGACCCGCCGCGCCGTGGTGTCGCGGCTGGTGGAGGGGGAGGCGGCAGTCAGCGCCCTGGCGGAGCCCTTCGACATGGCGCTGCCCTCCTTCGCCCAGCATCTGAAGGTGCTGGAGGATTGCGGGTTGATCGTCAGCGAGAAGCGCGGCCGCAGCCGCTGGTGCCGGCTGGTGCCGGCGCGCTTCGACGAGGCGGCGGACTGGATGGAGGCGGAGCGCCGGCGCTGGGCCGAGCGGCTCGATCGCCTGGAAACCTACCTCGGCAGCAAGGGAGAGGAACGATGAAGGACATGGCTGACCCGTTCGGGACCTGGTCGCTCGATCGCGAGATCGTCGTGGTGAAGCTGCTCAACCATCCGCGCGAAAAGGTGTTCGCCGCCTGGATGGACCCGAAGGCCCTGGCCGAATGGTATGGCCCGGCCGGGCTTCGCATCGAGAGCCACGAGGCCGATATCCGCGAGGGCGGGCTCTGGCGGTTCGACATGGTGGGCGTGTTCGAGGGCCGCGAGCAGCGTTTCCCGAACCTGATGCGCTTCCTGGAGATCGTGCCGAACGAGCGGATCGTGATCGACTACGGCACGCCCGAGCCGGACGACCCCGACCGCTTCCGTGCCACGGTGACGTTTGACGAACAGGCCGACGGCAAGACGGTGCTGACGCTCCGCCAGCTTCATCCGAGCCCCGAGCGGCGCAAGGTGGTCATCGGCTTCGGCGCGGTCGAATACGGCCTGCAGACGCTGGACGGGCTCGCCGCCTGGCTCGATCGCTGAGCGATGGGGCGAGCGGCCGCCGGAAGGGATTGAGCGGCGGCCGTCAGCCCGCCTTCAGCAGCGCCACCAGCTCCTGGCCCGCCATGCCGGGCGGGTTGTGGCGCATCCAGCGCAGATGCAGCGGCAGCTTCAGGCCGTTTGCGACATTCGAGAAGGGCAGGATGCGGACGTCGCCGTCGCGGGCGAGCGGCGATGCCACCGAGAGCGGCAGATTGGACCAGCCGAGGCCGGATTTCACCATGTTGACGGCGGTGGCGAGGCTGTCGGTGCGCCAGTAGGAACCGGCGATCAGCTGGCGGAAATCGGTGATCGGGTGCTCCGTGCTGGCGATCAGGATCTGCCGGTGGTGGAACAGGTCGTCGAGCTTGAGGCTCTCGACGTCGATCAGCTCCGAGCCGTGCCGCGTCGAGACGACGGCGACCAGCGTTTCGGTGCCGATGAAATGAAAGTCCTCCTTCTGGCTGGTTTCGAGCCCGCCATAGGCGATGCAGAGGTCGACGCGGCCGGATTTTAGGCGCTCGACGACATCGTCCTGCGGCGCCGTGGTGATCTCGATCGCGAGCAGCGGATGGCGCGCCGAGACGGCCGAGATGGCCTTCATCAGTCGCGCATTGTCGATGTCGGCGGCGATGCCGATGGCGAGCCGCGTCTCCAGCCCGTCCGAGAGTTCGGTCGCATGCGCCGCCAGTTGTTCGAGCTGCTCGGCGATGACGCGGGCATGCGGCACGAGCGCCAGCGCCGCCGCCGTCGGGCGCACCTGGCGCGCCTCGCGAAGGAAGAGCGCATAGCCGAGTTCGGCCTCGAGATTGGCGATCCCCATGCTGACGGCGGAGGGCACGCGGCCGAGCGCCCGCGCGGCGGCCGAAAACGAGCCGTGGTCGATGACGGCGAGGAAGAGCGCGATCGTCTCGCTGGAGAAGAGCATGACCGCTTCCTATCAGTCAAACTGATAGATGGCAACTTTTCCTGTCTGCGAGTTCGCCTATAAGCACCGCCTCGAGCCGGCGGTCCGGCGGGTTGCAAGAGGTTTGGTCGTGCAGGGTGTTCTTCGCAGAGTGGTTTATATCTCGTCCTTCGAGATCAGCGGGATCATCATATCCGCCCTCATCCTGGCCTATCTCTCCGGCACGGCGCCCTCGCACACGGGCCCGCTCGCCGTGATGACCTCGGCGCTCGCGATCACCGTCAACCTTGCCTATACGAGCCTGTTCGAGCGCTGGGAGGCGGGGCGCGCGGCGCGGTCGCGCTCGCTCGGCCGCCGCATCCTGCACGCGGTCGGCTTCCAGATCACGCTGCTGGTGTTCCTCATTCCGCTGATGGCGTGGTGGATGGAGATGACGATTCTCCAGGCGCTGATCCTCGATACGGCGCTGATCGTCTTCTTCCCGATCTACATGTTCGTCTTCAACTGGGCGTTCGACGCGATCTTTGGCCTTCCCGACGCGGTCACCAAAGGCCGCGTCGGCAATGAGGCGGAGGCGGCCGCCTGAGGCAGGCTGGCTTCCTTCGCCTCTTCCCATGGGAAGGTGAAGCGGGTTCGGCGCGCCGAAAAAATCAGCCGTAGACGGCGGCGCGGATGGCGTCTGGATAAGGACCGTTGACGCCGGCGAACGCCGTGTTCGAGAACGACACCACGGAGAGCTTGCGGACCGGATCGACGAACCAGTTGTGTCCGTAGACGCCGCCCCATTGCCAGGTGCCCGGCGAGAAGGGCGAGGCGCTGGCGGCCGGATCCCAGGCGATCGACCAGCCGAGGCTGAAGCCGCGGCCGGGAACGCCGGTGTCGAACTTGCCGATCGCGTTCTGCGACAGCAGCGCCAGGCTTTCCGCCGAAAGGATCGGCGCGCCGCCCCGGCGCATCGCCTCCAGGAAGGCGAGAATGTCGCCCGCCGTGCCGAACATGCCGGCGCCGCCCGACGGGAACGAGCCCGGATCGAAATTGCGGAACGGCGCGAAATTGACCGTGCCCTCGATCGCTAGTCCGGTGACCGGCTGGTATTCGGCCATCACGATCGGCCGCGGATCGCCATCGGCATAGGCGACGGAGAGCCGGGCGGGGTCGCTCGGCAGGAAGCCGGTGTCGGCGAGGCCGAGCGGCCCGGTGACTTGATCGGCGACGATCTGGGGCAGGGCCTTGCCCGTCGCCTTTTCGAGCAGGCCGCCCAGAACGTCGATGCCGACCGAATAGAACCAGGACGTGCCTGGCGCGAAGGCGAGCGGCTGGGCGGCGATCCTGGCGAGGTTCTCGTCCATGCCGCGGCCCGGCTGGTCGAGCCCCTCGGAGATGCCGGCTTCCTTCGGGTAGCCGTAGATCAGGCCGCTGGTGTGGGTGAGCAACTGGCGGATGGTGATGACCGTCTCGCTGCCATCGACGAGCTTCGGCCGGAAATCGGGCAGGAAGCGCGTCACCGGATCATCCAGGCCAAGGACGCCGGCCTCGGCGAGCGAGAGCGTCGCGGCGGCGACCAGCGGCTTGGTGACGGAGGCGAGGCGGAAGATCGTGTCTTCCGTCGTGCGGCGTCCAGCCTCGCGGTCCGCATGGCCGGCCGTGCGGCGGTAGACGAGCTCGCCGTCTTCGGCGACCAGCACGACCGCGCCGACGATAACGCCGTCGCGGATCGCTGCATCGATCACGGCGTCGAGCCGGGCGGCGCGCTTGTCCTGGGCGGCGGAAGTTGCGGTGTCGACGGCGGCCATGAAGAACTCCGGGCGGAAAGTGGGCCGACAGAATGAATCAGGAGCGGGCGCCTGCGCAAGCCTTTGAACCGACAAAGATTGCCCGGCATGACCTTTCGGAATGCGCGGACGGCGGCGAATGGAAAAAGGGCCTCCGTGCGGATCTGCGCGGAGGCCCCTGGTGGCGTCGATCGGCTTTGATCAGAACTTGTAGTTCAGGCCGAACTTGATTGTCTGCGTCGTCAGGTCGGCGCGGACCGGCGTGCCGAGATCGAAATCCTTGGAGCCGAGATCGGCATAGAGGTACTCGACCTTCGCGGTGACATGGTTGGTCACGGCATATTCCAGGCCGGCGCCGAGCGCCCAGCCGGTGAAGGTCTGCTTGTCCGAGGCGCTGTTGTCGACGACGACGTTGCCATCGGCGGTGATCTGCTGGTGGAAGTCCAGTTCGGCATTGGCCCAGGCGAGGCCGCCCGTGACATAGGGCAGGAAGCGGTCGAACGCGTAGCCCGCGCGGGCGCGCACCGTGCCGAAGGACTCGATCTTGGTCGAGTAGTCGAGCGCGAACGCGTTCTCGGTCGGGTCGCCGAGCAGGGTCGATATGCCGTCCTTCTGGTCGCCGAACGAGGCGTCGGCCTCGATGCCGAGCACGATATTGTTCGAGAACTGGTAGTTGAAGCCGCCCTGGGCGCCGCCGAACCAGCCATCCGGCTTCACGCCGCCATAGGCGTCGGTGGGCTCGGAGGTGAAGTCGCTCCAGGCGTAGCCGCCATGGGCGCCGATATAGACGCCGGTCCAGCTGAAAGCCGGCGCCGGGGGCGGAACGGGTTCGTCGGGCGTCGACAGGTCGGCGGCCTGCACGGCGCCGGTCAGGCCGACCGCGATCAAAAGCCCGAGTGCGGTATTCTTCATGTCGCTCTCCCTGCCGACTGGATCGTTAGTTATCCCGGATCGGCGCCGATGTCTGTAGCGCACAGGCAACAATCGATCCATTCGGTCATGTATGAACTAGAACACCATAAATATAGATTAACAATATCTTCGGAAGGTGATCGTAAATCCGGCGCAGCATTACCTTAGGTAATTCGGGAAGTGTTTCGAAATTCGAATTAACCTGCGGTTGCAATGACTTTCGCGCACGGATTTGTCGGCCGTGGTGGCGGTAGTCGCGAAGATGCTGGGATTTGTGCTGTCCTGGGGGCGGGAGAGCGTCAAGGCAGGGTTGGGCGGGGGCAAGGGGAGATTGCGGGCCCGCGCCGATGCCGATCTGCGTGCTGCGGCCATGCAACCGGAGAGGGCATCGCAGCGCATGGCCTGTCCGAAACGCCGGAAAAGGCGTGGGCGGGGCCAGCCGGCGCGATCGACAGCGGCCCCAAAAAAGAAAAAGGGCGGCCAAGCGGCCGCCCTTCTCGTATTCCTGTCGAGGCAGATCAGAACTTGTAGTTCAGGCCGGCCTTGAGGGTGTGGAACTTGGTCTCGGACTGGATGTGGGCGTAGTAGTCGCCGTCATCGTAGTTGAGCAGGTCCTGGCTGCCGAGATCGACATACAAATACTCGGTCTTGAATGTGATGTTCTGGGTGATGCCGTATTCGAGACCGGCGCCGATGGTCCAGCCATATTCGGTGTCGGACTTCGATTCATTGAAGTCGCCGAGGATGTTGCCCGAAACCGTCGACTTTACGTCGCCATAGGCGAAGCCGCCCGTACCGTAGAGCAGGACGTTGTCCATCGCGTAGCCGATGCGGCCGCGGACGGTGCCGAACCACTCGACTTCGGTTCCGGCCGAAACGTTGGCGCCAAAATTGCCGTAATTGATGTCGGCGGAAACCTTGCCCTCATACGAAGAGGCGGCGATGTCGGCCTCGACGCCGAGCACCCAGTTCGGGTTGAACTGCCAGTTGTAGCCGATCTGCGCGCCGCCGAAGGCGCCGCTGGCGCTCTGCTTCAGGTCGCCGTTGATCGTGTAGTCGCCGCCGAGATAGGCGTCGAAGGGATACTTGAAGTCGCCGACGGCGGCGCCGGCATGCACGCCGACATAGAAGCCGTTCCAGTTGAACACGGCCGGAGCGACCGGAACCGGTTCCTCGGTCAGGTCCGCGGCATGGGCGGCAACAACGCCGAGCGCCAGAACCGAAGCCATGGTGATGCTGCGTACAACGAATTTCATGCTTAGCCCCTCGAGCCGGAATTTCGCGAAGCCCGTCTGCTCCGCCGATGTCCAAGGAGTAGAGGATCCTCTGCGCATTGGCTGTTGCATCGCTGCATCACCCTCGACCGGCATTCCGTAGCGTCGCTGCGGGCCTATAGAGTCTATAGTATGGATGGATTAGCGAAAAACACTCAAGCATTTGAAACAATCGGATATTTGTCTATCTGATCCTGCGGGTGACGGAGGGGTTCCACCCACTGTTGCTTGCATGCAACAGGCCGATAAAACAACGCTGGAGGGTATCGATAGGGCATGCCACCGGCTCGACTGGAGGCTTCGGATCGGTCGACTCGCTGGAGTGATTCGAACCCTGCGTCATCTCTCGCAGAGGAAAGTGCCGGCCTTCGCGGTCGGATTCGGACCGCAGGGCATGGCTCCGCGCTCGCCGCGCCGGTGTTGCTTCGTGGGTTTGAAAGGGGAGGGATCGGCGCGAAGCTCGGTCCGTCAGCGCGCTGCGGTGTCGTCGCCTTCGAGCGCGGCGGCGCGGATCTTCTCGCCGGATTCGAACGAGACGGCGTTCTGCGGCTTCAGCGGCGGCGCCGTGTCGAACAGCTTTTCCAGCGCGATCAGCCGCTCCGTCGTCCGCGCGGAGAGCGAAAGCGGCCGCTGGTCGGCGTCGTTGCTGGCAACCGCCGGCGCCGGGCGCGGACCGTCCGAAGCCGGTTCGTCGATGCCGGGGATCGGCTTCAGCTCGATGCCGTTATGGGCGTAGGTCATCACCCGGTTCCAGGTCTGCGCCGGCAGCGAGCCGCCCGTCATCTTGTTGGACGAGGTGAAGTCGTCATTGCCGAACCAGATGCCGCCGACATAATTGCCGGTGAAGCCCATGAACCAGGCGTCGCGATAGGCATTGGTGGTGCCGGTCTTGCCGGCCGTCTTGATGCCCTGCAGCTTGGCGGCGCGGCCGGTGCCGCGCTCCGGCACCTGGCCGAGCATGTAGTTCATCATGCCGACGGTCTTCTCGTCGAGCACGCGCTCGGGCGGGGGCACGTCGCGCTTGCGGTCGAACACCACCTCGCCCTGGCTGTTCAGGATCTGGGTGAAGGCATAGGGCGTCGCCTTCATGCCGCCATTGGCGAAGACGGCATAGGCGCCCGTCATGTCGAGCACGCGCACGTCGGTGGCGCCGAGCGGCAGCGACTTCGAATTGATGATGTTGGTGGTGATGCCCATGCGGTGGGCGAGGTCGATGATCGCCGGCCGGCCGACCGCACCGGCGAGCCGCACCGCAACCGTGTTCAGCGAATGGATCAGCGCCGTGGTGAGCTGGATCGAGCCCATGTAGCGGCCGCCATAATTCTTCGGCGACCAGTTGCCGATCGAGATCGGCGCGTCGACGACGATGCTCTTCGGCGTGTAGCCGTGCTGGATCGCCGTCGTATAGACGAAGGGCTTGAAGGACGAGCCCGGCTGGCGCAGCGCGTCGGTGGCGCGGTTGAACTGGCTTTCGCCATAGTCGCGGCCGCCGACCATGGCGCGGACGGCGCCATCCGGCTCGGCGACGACCATCGCCGCTTGGCTGACGCGGTAGCGCTCGCCGGAATCGCGCAGCGCGCCCTCGATCGCCTCGTCGGCCGTCTTCTGCAGGTTCATGTCGACGGTCGAGCGGACGATCAGGCTGCGGTCGCCGTCCGGCACCTGCTTCTTCACCTCGTCGAAGGCCCAGTCGAGGAAATAGTCGGGCGCGGTGTCGGCGGCCTTGCGGACGACGTCGGCGGGCTTGCGCCGCGCGCCCATCACCTGGCCCTCGGTCATGAAGCCGGCCTGCACCATGTTGGTGAGCACGTCGTTGGCGCGGGCGCGCGCCGCCGGCAGGTTGATGTGCGGCGCGTAGCGGGCAGGGGCCTTGTAGAGCCCGGACAGCATCGCCGCCTCGGCCAGGTTGATGTCCTGCACCTTCTTGCCGAAGTAGAACTCCGCCGCCGCCGCCGCGCCGAAATTGCCGCCGCCCATATAGGCGCGGTCGAGATAGAGCTGCAGGATGTCGTGCTTGGAGAGGTTGCTCTCCAGATAAAGCGCGAGGAACGCTTCCTTGATCTTGCGGTCGAGCGTGCGCTCGTTCGACAGGAACAGGTTCTTCGCCAGCTGCTGGGTGATCGACGAGCCGCCCTGGCGCACCGCGTCGTTGCGCAGGTTTTCCATCAGCGCGCGCGCCGTGCCGATGATGTCGATGCCGAAATGGGTGTAGAAGCGCCGGTCCTCGGTGGCGAGCGTCGCCTTGATCAGGCTGTCCGGCATCTCTTCGAGCGGCACGGATTCCGAATGGCGCACGCCGCGCTTGCCGATCTCGGCGCCGTAGCGGTCGAGGAAGGTGACGGAATAATCCGATTGCGCCAGCCAGTCCTGCTTGGTGGCGTCGAAGGCGGGCAGCGCCAGCGTCAGCATCACCACCGCGCCGCCGGCGGCCATCGTCAGCCCGTCGCCGAGGATCTCGAACGGCGCGCGCCGCCAGCCGGTCATGCGGAAATGGCGGGCGAAGCGCGACAGCGCCTCGGCGCCGTCCTTGAGCCCGGTCCAGATCCGGTAGAGCGCGGAATCGATGAAGGCGTCGATCTCGATCAGCCGCAGCCAGGGCGTCTTCGGCGCGGCCGGGCCGGGCGTCTCGCCGCCCGTCTGTTCCGCCTTTGGAGCCCCCGGATTCGCCGATGCTTCGCCGCCGGCCGGGCCGGCGGACGGATCCCGCCCGGGCTTCAGGCTGCCCAGCCACCCCGAGATCCGATCCTGAAGCTTGCGCAAGGGCTGTTCCATTGAAGGTCGAATGGTTCTAAAAGGCAGTCGAAACATCGCATTCCGGCACTATATGGCGCCATTCGGAATGCCCGGTGAACGGACCGCCCCCAGCCCTGGCCGGTTTTCGCCGATCGACGAAGGATACGCAATCTCCATGCCCTTGCAAGGAAAGGACGCACACGACGCTGCGACCTCCCCGCAACAGGATGCCGCCGGCGCATCCGCGCCCGAAGCCGAGGAAGTGCCGTTCTGGAAGCGCCTGACGCTGGAAGAGATGAGCACCGAGCAATGGGAGTCGCTCTGCGACGGCTGCGCCCGCTGCTGCCTGAACAAGCTCGAGGACTGGGACACCGGCGAGATCGTCTGGACGGCGATCGCCTGCGAATTGCTGGACGAGGATACGTGCCGCTGCCGCGACTATCCGAACCGGCATGATTTCGTGCCGGACTGCATCCCGCTCGATCCCAAGACGGTGCGCACGCTGACCTGGTTGCCGCCGACCTGCGGCTATCGCCTGATCGCCGAGGGGCATGATCTCTACTGGTGGCATCCGCTGGTATCCGGCGACCCGGAGACCGTGCACGAGGCCGGCATCTCGACCTCCGGCCGCACGATCAGCGAGAGCGACATCCCGGTCGAGGAATACGAGGATTATATCGTCGCCTGGCCGGGCGAGCTGCCCGAGCCGGAGGCGCCGAAGGGGTAGGGGTACTTTCCCATTCTTCACCTCTCCCATGGGGAGAGGTCGGCTCGAAGAGCCGGGCGAGGGGATGCGATCTTGCCTGTGAGGCCTCAACATCTCACCCGCCGGCCTGCGGCCGTCGACCTCTCCCCATGGGAGAGGTAAATGAGTGCGCCACTCTTGGCCAGTACGCCACTCTTGGCCGGGCCTGCCGAAACGACTTTCCCACGCTCGCCGTCATCCCGGGCCTGACCCGGGATCCAGGTCTCCCGGGTTCCCCGCCAACCTCTCCATCTCTCCGCCACACGAATCCCTGCTTTCGCAGGGATGACGGGAGCCGTGGTGGCGGACTGCGGGAAGACGACGGCGAGGGACGTTATCCCCCGACCCGGAACCGCTGCCGGTATTGCCTCGGCGTCACGGCGCGCTGCGCCTTGAACTGGCGGTTGAAGTTGGCGAGCGAGTCGTAGCCGACATCGGCGGCGATGGTCGCGATCGGCCTGTCGCCGCCGGAGAGCAGCGCGCAGGCGGCGCCGATCCGGAGCCGTGCCAGATAGCCCGTCACGCTCTGGCCGGTATGGCGCAGGAACAGCCGGTGCAGGCCGGAAGGGCTCAGCGCCGCGATATCGGCGAGCGCCTCCAGGCTCAGCTTCTCGGCATAGCGGCGGTGAACATGGTCGAGCACGCGGTCGATCCGGCCCCGGTTCGCCGGCTGGTCGGCGGCGACCGCAAGCGGCGAGGCGAGGGGCTCGGCCCCGGCGTCGCGTGAAAGCAGCGCCAGCACGCGGAGCAGTTGGATCAGCCGCTCGTCCGGCGGCAGGCCGAACAGCGCCTCGATCAGCGGCCGCGCCTCGGCCGCCGCGGTGTCCGAGAATTTGAGGCCGGTCCGGGCCCGCTCCAGCATGGCGGCGACGGCGCGGAGCTCGGTGAAGACGCCGCCGATCGGCGCCGCCCATTGCGGCAGGAACCACATCACCAGGGCGACATGCGGCGCCGTCTCCTCGACCTTGGCGGCCGAGCACCAGCTATGCGGCAGGTTGGGCCCGACCAGCACGAGGTCGCCGTCGTCATAGTTGCCGATATGGTCGCCGATGAAGCGCTGGCCGCGCGAGTTCAGCGTCATCGTCAGCTCGAATTCGGGATGGTGATGCCACTGGAACGGAATTTCGCCGTCGAGGCGCCGGTTCAGCGTCGCCCAGGATGCGCCGTCGGGGAGCGCCAGACGTTCGAGAAATGGCTTCATCTGGATCTCGTGGGTCTTCTGACGCTGGAATCGTATCAGTTTTCGCCGGGATCGGCGAACACCCGTCCATAGGGATCGCTAGTCTTTCCCGAGCAGCATCCGCGAGGGATGTGGGTGATCAGGGAGAGAGTGCATGACCATGGCCGCTGGAATGGGAACCGCGATCAAGCGCGACAGCCACCCGACGACGCATCAGGAAACGCAGCTGAAGGACATCGTGAAGACGCTGCCGCTGCGCGTGCTCTCCGAGGCCGACTGGCAGCATTGGGTGACGCGCGGCTACGTCATCGTCCGCCAGGCCGTGCCGGCGGAAAATGTCGCGCGGCTGGTCGAGACGCTCTGGGCCTTCGACGAGAAGGACCCGGCCGACCCGGCGACCTGGTACGCGCCGCAGCGCCGCGACCACATCATGAAGGAACTGAATGGCACCGGCATGCTGGAGATCTACAATCACCAGCATCTCTGGGACAATCGCCAGGAGCGCCGGGTCTATGACGCCTTCGTCGACATCTGGGACCGCGAGGATCTCTGGGTGACGATCGACCGCGCCAACCTGAACCCGCCGAAGAAGGTGAAGGGCAACCCGAACGGCTTCATCCACTGGGACGCCGATACCTCGCTCGTTCCCCCGCCGATCGGCGTGCAGGGCGTGCTGAGCCTGAAGAAGCAGGATGGCGACGTCGGCGGCTTCCAGTGCATTCCCGAGCTCTTCGCCGGCTTCGACGACTGGGTGAAGACGCAGCCTGGAGACCGCGACCCGATGCATCCCGACACGGCGGGGCTCTCGATCACCAATATCGAGATGGAGGCGGGCGATCTCTTGATCTTCAACTCGCTGCTCGCCCATGGCGTGCGGCCCAACCATTCCGACGGCCGTGTCCGCATGGCGCAGTACATTTCCATGCACCCGGCCGAGGAGTCGAATCTCGCCGAGCGCACCGAGCGCATCCGTCTCTGGCGCGAACAGGACCATCCGCATCGCGACGCCTTCCCGGGCGACCCGCGCGACTGGGAAAAGCACAACGCCGAAGTGGCAACGCTGACGCCGCTCGGCGAGAAGCTGCTGGGGCTGAAGAGCTGGAACGAATAAGGACGGGAAGACCCTCACCCCAACCCTCTCCCGCGCGCGGGAGAGGGAGCACGCCTGTGCGCTTTCCCGGATCGACTGAGCCTTTCCCGCGCGCCTGCGCCTTTGCTGGTTCGCTGGCGTCCTTCGTAGATGAACGCCGCGCCGTTGAACAAAAACGCCGGCCGAAAAGCCCTCGCCCGCTTGCGGGAGAGGGTTGGGTGAGGGACTTGCTTCCTACCTCCGGCGCCCGTTCACGCGTCCGTGATCGGCGTTCCCCTTAACTTCGGTTCCGGCGCGCCCATCTCTCGGGGACCCTTCCCAGGGGTATCCGTCGCGCCGCTGCCAGGCTTGCAGCCATTCCCGGCCCCGCGGCGGATTTCGGTCCCGGCTGGACGATCATGCCTCGATGGGTGATCCGGTCCGGTCTCCTCATCGAAGGACGACACCATGCCAAACGACATCAACGCGGCCGCTTCGGGCCAGTTCAAGATCGGCGGCGATCTCACCGTCAACCGGCTCGGCTTCGGCGCCATGCGGATCACCGGCGACGGAATCTGGGGCGATCCTAAGGATATCGCCGAGGCGAAGCGGACGCTGAAGCGCGTGCCGGAACTCGGCATCGACCTGATCGATACGGCCGACAGCTACGGGCCCTATGTCAGCGAAGACCTGATCGCCGAGGTACTGCATCCCTACAAGGGCCTCGTCATCGCCACCAAGGGGGCGCTGACCCGGCATGGTCCGAATATCTGGCAGGTGGTCGGCAGGCCGGAATATCTGCGCCAGTGCGTGCTGATGAGCCTGCGCCGGCTGAAGGTCGAGCGCATCGATCTCTGGCAGCTGCATCGCATCGATCCGCGCGTGCCGAAGGACGAGCAGTTCCAGGTCATCGCCGACATGCGTCGCGAAGGGCTGATCCGCCATGTCGGCCTGTCGGAAGTTTCCGTCGCCGACATCCAGGCGGCGCAGAAGTTCTTCCCGGTCACGACCGTGCAGAACCAGTACAACCTCGTCGATCGCAAGAGCGAGGCGGTGCTCGATTTCGCGGAGGCCAATAATATCGGCTTCATCCCGTGGGCGCCGCTCGCCTCCGGCGATCTCGCGCGGCCGGGCTCGGCGCTGACCAAGATCGCCGGCAAGCTCGGCGCCACGCCGGGCCAGGTGGCGCTCGCCTGGCTCCTGAAGCGCTCGAAGGTGATGCTGCCGATTCCGGGCACGGGCAGCATCAGGCATCTCGAGGAAAACACCGCCGCGGCCTCGATCAAGCTTTCCGACGAGGACTTCGCCGCCCTCGACGTCGAGGCCCGCCGCGCCGCCTGAGGCTGTGCCTCGCCCCGCCGGTCGCGGATCGTTCGCGGCCGGCGGTCCTGCTGCAGCGACAGACTGCGTCGTCTTGTGCCGGGGTTCGCGATGGCGCGGCTGCATGGATCCCTGCTTTCGCAGGGATGACGGCGAGTTGGTTGCGGGCAGTGATGTGCAAAGCCCTCGGGCGCGGACGTGGCTGATTTCGATCCTCTGTCGGCGCCCTTGTTCCCTCGAAATCGTCAATCTCCGTCGTCATCCCTGCGAAAGCAGGGATCCATGGTTCGGTGGGGCTCAATGCCGCGAGGGCGAAACCACCGGTGGCGCGCCGGGGGGATTTGGGTTCACAGTGGCAGCCTTGACGATCCACGGCCGGCGCGCCCTCCGCGCCGGATCGGATCGCCGCCGAAGGAGCCCGCCATGGAATACACCCGCCTCGGTCGCACCGGCCTCGAAGTTTCCCGCCTCTGCCTTGGCTGCATGAGCTATGGCGACCCCGCGCGCGGCAACCACGCCTGGACCCTGCCGGAGGCCGAGAGCCGCCCCTTCATCAAGAAGGCGCTCGAGCTCGGCATCAATTTCTTCGATACGGCGAACGTCTATTCCGACGGCTCCAGCGAGGAGATCGTCGGCAAGGCTCTGAAGGATTTCGCCCGGCGCGAGGAGGTGGTGATCGCCACCAAGGTGCATGGCCGCATGCGCCCGGGCCCGAATGGCGCCGGCCTGTCGCGCAAGGCGATCCTGCACGAGATCGACGCCAGCCTGACCCGCCTCGGCACCGACTACGTCGATCTCTACCAGATCCACCGCTTCGACTACGGCACGCCGATCGAGGAGACGATCGAGGCGCTGGACGAGGTCGTGAAGATGGGCAAGGCGCGCTACATCGGCGCCTCGTCCATGCATGCCTGGCAATTCGCCAAGATGCTGGCGATGCAGGAAAACCGCGGTCTCGCCCGCTTCGTCTCGATGCAGGACTACGTCAATCTGCTCTACCGCGAGGAGGAGCGCGAGATGCTGCCGCTCTGCGCTTCGGAGGGCATCGGCGTCATTCCGTGGAGCCCGCTGGCGCGCGGCCGGCTGACGCGCGACTGGGATGCGAAGACGGCGCGCGCCGAGACCGACGAATTCGGCAAGGGCCTCTATTCCCGCACCGCCGACGCCGACAAGCTGGTGGTGGAGGCGGTCGCGCATGTCGCGGCCCAGCGCGACCTGCCGCGCGCCCAGATCGCGCTCGCCTGGGTGCTGTCGAAATCGGTGATCACGGCGCCGATCGTCGGCGCGACGAAGATGCAGCATCTCGACGACGCCGCGTCGGCGCTGTCGGTCCGGCTCGACGAATTCGAGATCGCCGCGCTGGAGGCGGCCTATGTCCCCCATTCGGTGGCGGGCTTCGTGTGAGAGCAGAGGATCGGCAACGATCCGGGCGCAACGCCGTACCCCGGCTTCGCCCGAAGGCAGGGACCTGCTAGACCTGCCCGCGCATTTCAACGCCATCCAGAGGATTTAACGGTGATCCAGCCGACGGATTCGTTCAAAGAAAACCTGCGATTGCTGCCCTCGATCGATGGTCTTGCCCGCATCGACCTCGTCGATCCCTCGGGCGCGGTCGTGGCGACCATCGAGAACCAGCCGGGCAAGCAGGGTTCGCTGGCCGTCTATCAGTACCTCCAGCAGAGCTTCGGCGCGCTCCATGCCGAGGCGGCAGCCCACGGGCTCGAGGTTTTTGCCGAACATACGGCCGATGCCAGGAGCCGGCCGGGCGCCCATCCCAATATCGACCGCCTGCTGGAGATCCTTGGCGGGGCCGCCCCGCTTGCTATCACGCTCGTCGCCGTCTGATGCGGGATGGAAGCATGGCAGCGCGGATTTCGGGTGCTGCCTTGCCTTCCCCTGGCGAAGGATCCGGCCAGTCTGATGGCCGGATCGCACCGCCGGCCTCGTGAGCCGCGGACCCGCTACTTGCCGTCGAACCAGGTCTTCCACTGGGCGGCCGCCCTGGCGTAGGTGCCGCGATGGGTGGTGGGACCAGTGGAGATCGCCTCGACCTTGGTGTTTCCCGCGCCCATCGCCTGCTGGTAGGTCATCGCCATCTTGCCGATGCCGGGCGGGATCACCTCGTCCGCCTCGCCATAGTAGTTGCGCACCGGCGTCTGGATCACCCAGCGATAGGCCTGCGTCTCGCGGAAGATCCGGCCATAGGCGGAGCCTGCGAAGAATTGCGGGTCGAAATAGTCGGCGCGGATAAGCTTGTGCAGGTCGGTCGGAATTTCCGACGCCTCGAAGGGCTGGCGCTCATAGACGCGGCGCGCCGCGTCATAATACGCGTCGTTGAACACCGAGCGCGCCAGGCCCGGCACGCCATAATAGTTCTCGTAGGAGAATGCCGAGAGGACGAAGAGGCTGTTGACCCAGCTCGCGTCGATCTCGCGCGGGAAGTTGAGGAAGCCGTTCATCAGCGCGAAGCCATCGATCGGGGCGCTGGCCGTGGCGGCGGCATCGACGGCGACGCCGGCGCTTTCGAGCTTCTCCAGGCAGGCCATGGTGACGAAGCCGCCCTGCGACCAACCGCCGAGGAAGAGCTTGTCGCTGGTGATGCCCATGCTGTCGAGCACCCCGCGGCCGGAGCGGATCATGTCGTGGCAGGCCTGCTGGTGGCTGGCCTTGACCATGTAGCCTTCCGGCTCCTTGGAAGCGCCCATGCCGAAATAGTCGGCGCCCATCACGACATAGCCCTGGCCGGCGAACTGCGCGAGCATGAGCTGCGTCTCGGTCGACTGCTCGGGGAAGGAGGGGACCTCCTGCCGGCCATAGACGGTGCCATGCTGGTAGGAGAGGATCGGGAACGATTTCGCGTCGGTATCGGGGATCGCCAGCAGGCCGGTGGCGACGATCGGCTTGTTGCCGCGCTCGGGCACGACGGAGGGATAGGTGACGCGGTAGAGCTTCACCGCGTTGCGCGCCGGCGTGTAGGTGACGTCGATGCCGGCGAATTTCGGGAAATCGGTCGTGAGGATCTGGTTCAGCCGGTCGGTATCCCAGCGCCCGAGCAGCTCATAGCTGACGCCGGACGGCACGGCGATCGCGCCGGCATCGCTCGCGGCGGCGGGCGTTGCTTCCTGCGGCGCGGCGCTGGCGACGGGCGGGATGGCGAGGAGCACGGCGCAGAGCGCCAGAGTGCGAACGGCTTTCGTCATGATGTTCCATTTCCCGGATGTCTGTCCGGTCTCGCGGCTGCCCCGGCATCTGCGCCAAGCCGCGGCATCGGCATAGCGTTGGCGCGTAAAGATTGGGTGTCGAAGCCGGGCACAGCGTTCGCCATCGCCCGCGAGACATTGGAGCCTCGCGGGCAATACGAGGCGGCTGCGCGGCC
>NZ_JAPKNK010000016.1:0-54278 GCF_026343855.1 Kaistia nematophila
GCCTTCGATCATGATCTCGCGCCGCTCCGTTCTTCTCGGCTCCGCAGTCCTGGCGGGCGCAGGCCTCTTCGGCCGCCCGGATCGCGCCCCCGCCTTCACCCGGCCGCTGCCGCCGGCGGCGCCGGTCGGCGAGGAGAGCATCGTCTCGCTCGACCTGAAGGCGGCCGAGCGCAGCCTTTCCCTGCCCTGCTTCGGCGGCAAGAGCCTGCCGCTCTGGACCTTCACCGACGCCGCGGAACCGCCCGTCGCGCGGGTCAGGCTGGGTCAGCGCCTCAACACCCATCTCGTCAACGGCTTGACCCGGCCCGGCGAGCACGTCTCGATCCACTGGCACGGCATCCGCCTGCCGAACGACCAGGACGGCGTTCCCTATCTGGTGCAGAAGCCGGTCGAGCCGGGCGAGAGCTACGACTATTCCTTCGTTCCGCCGGATACCGGCACCTTCTTCTTCCACACGCACTGCAACTCGGTCGAGCAGCTCGGCCGTGGCCTGTTCGGCATCCTGATCGTCGAGGGCGATGCGCCGGAACCCTATGACGCCGACGAGCTGGTGGTGCTGAAGGACTGGCGCATCGACGAGGCCGGCACCGGCTTCCTGCCCTTCCTGACCAATGAAGGCGCCGGCAAGGCCGGCACCTTCGGCACGGTGCGCAGCGTCAATGGCGCCATCCGGCCCGACATCAACCTGCCCGCCTCCGCCGACGTGCGGCTGCGCGTCGTCAATGTCGACCCGACCCGGCTGACCGAGATCGGCGTCGAAGGCGCGGAGGCCGCCGTGGTGGCGATCGACGGCATCGCCTGCCAGCCCTTCCCGCTGCGCTCCTGGCGCATGGGCCCGGCAATGCGGGTCGACCTGATCGTCCGCACGCCCCCCGATGGCGGCACGGCGACGCTGGTCGACTATTTCGCCGCCAAACCGGTGCCGCTGGCGCGCCTCGTCGCGAGCGGTCCCGCCCGGCGCCAGGGGCCGTTCGATCCGGCGCCGCTCGCCGCCGGCCGGATCGCGCCGCCCGATCTCGCTTCCGCCATCACCATGCCGATCACCTTCTCCGCCACCGCCACCGGCGCGGCCGTCGCGGAACTTGCCGGCGACGGCGCGCCGCTCGGCCCTCTCTGCCTGTCGCAGAGCAATCTCTGGGCGATCAACAAGGCGTCCTGGCCGAGCGACATGCACCAGATCCCGCCGCCGATGGCGCAGCTCGAACGCGGCAAAACCTATCTCTTCGAACTGCGCAACGTCACGCCGCACATGCACCCGATCCATCTGCACGGCCACAGCTTCTCCGTGCTGAAGTCGAACCGGCGCGACCTGCCGCCCCATCACGCCGATACGGTGCTGCTACAGCCGAAGGAACGCCTGCAGATCGCCTTCGTCGCCGACAATCCCGGCAAGTGGATGATCCACTGCCACATCATCGAGCACCAGGAGACGGGCATGATGGCGTGGTTCGAGGTCGCCTGAAGGTCTTGCCGATGCGCCCGCGTCACGCGCTGCTCGCGCTCGCCTTCTTCACCGCGCTGCCCGCCATCGCCGCCGACAACCGCCTTGACGCGGCGATCGGCAAGGCGCTGTTCGACCGGATCTGGGTTCAGGCGCCCTCCTCGACGCTTGCCAATGACGGGCTCGGACCGCTTTTCAACGAGAAGAGCTGCGCCAGTTGCCATTCCGGCAAGGCGCTTTCCGCCAAGATCACGCCGCTCCAGGATGGCACGCTGGCGCAGCGTGGCCTCGCGACCCGGCTCGGCGACGCGCATGGCGTGACCGACCCGGTCTATGGCCGACAGATCCAGCCGCGCGCCGTCTCCGGCCTGATCAGCGAGGGCGCGGTCACCTATGCCCTGCCGGAGGTCACCGGCCACCCGCTCGCCGTCATCTTCGCGCCCGGCCGGGGGGACCTCGCGCCGGAGACGCGTCTCGGGCCCCGGCAGGCGCCGTCGCTGCGGGGAATCGGCCTGATCGAAAAGGTCGACGAGGCCGCCGTTCTCGCCCGCGCGGAGCAGAACAAGTCCCATCCGGACGGCATTGGTGGACGGCCGCATTTCATCGCGGTCGACGGCAAGCCGGTGCTCGGTCGCTATGGCTGGAAGGCCTCGGCGCCGACGCTGAGCCAGATGACGTCGGACGCCTTCATGCTCGATATCGGCATGTCGAGCCCGCTGGCGCCCTATCCGCATGGCGACTGCACCAGCGCGGAGCCGGATTGCCTCGCCGCCCCGGACGGCCGCAGCCCGACCTTCGACAATGAGGAAATCTCGTCCGAGATGGTGCGGCTGCTGAACGCCTATCTGAAAAGCCTGGCTGCGCCGAAGCCGGTCGAGCCGCCACCGCCCGGCGCCGCCATTTTCGCGGCCGCCGGCTGCACCGCCTGCCATGTGCCGAGCCTGCCGGCCAGGGGCGGCGGCACGGTTTCGATCTACAGCGACCTGCTGCTGCACGACATGGGTCCCGGTCTCGATGACGGTGTGGGCGAACCGGGCGTCACCTCGTCGGAATGGCGCACAGCCCCGCTCACCTCGCTGGCCTTCCGTCGCGATGCCGACCGCCGCTTCCTGCATGACGGCCGCGCCGCGACGCTGGATGAAGCGATCCGCGCGCATGGCGGCCAAGCCATGGCCGCGAAAACACGCTATGAAGCCCTAGTGGCGGCCGACCGGGCCGCGCTCGTCGCCTATCTGGAAACGCTATGATCGCGATCACCAAACGCCTGCTGCTGATGTCGCCCCTGCTGCTCGCGGCCCGGCGCGCCCTCGCGCAATCGACCGACGCGGCGACGAAGCCCGGCCCCAGCACCGAGGCGCTGATGGCCGTCGCGAAAAAGGCGATCTCCGGCTATTTCATCCCCGCCTACGAGAACCTGCAGGCAGCAACCGGCAAGCTGGTCGGGGCGATGCAGGAAAGCTGCAGGGACCCGGCGAGCGCCCCCGACGACAAGGTTCGCGCCGCCTTCACCGCCGTGCTGCAGGCCTGGGCGCGCGTCGATTTCCTGCGCTTCGGCCCGATGGCGGAAAAGGCCCGGCTGGAGCGCTTCTCCTTCCTGCCGGATCCGCACGGCACCGGTACGCGCCAGTTGCGCCAGATCCTGGCCAAGCCCGATCCGGCGCTGCTGGAACCCGGCGCCATCGCCCGGAAGAGCGCCGCCGTGCAAGGCATGCCCGCTTTCGAGGCGCTGGTCTTCGGCGCATCCGACGACGCGGAGAGCGCCGCCTATCGTTGCGAACTGGCGCTGCGCATTGCCGAAAACCTCAATCTGATCGCCAGCGAGGCCGTCACGGAATGGACCCGCGAGGGCGGCTGGCGCGACCTGATGCTGAGCCCGGGCGGCGCCAACATCGTCTATCGCGACGCAACCGAGCCGCTGGTCGAGATCCTCAAAGCCGTCGTCACCGGCCTGCAGCAGATGCGCGACCAGCGCCTGCTGCCGGCGCTCGGCAAATCGATCGAGACCGCCAAGCCCGGTCGCGGCGCCTTCGTCAAATCTGGCGAGAGCTTCGTCTATCTGAACGCGTCCGCCGACGCGCTCGATCAACTGGTCGAGCAATCGGACGTCTTCAGCCTGACGCCCGACCAGGCGGCGACGCTGCTCGCGGCGACCGAAACCGCGATGACCGACTTCCGCCAGTCGATCGATGTCGGCAAGCCCTGGGCGGAAGCGCTCGCCGACCCGGCCAGCTACGCCAGGCTGCAGCACGCCTTCGATGTCCTGAAGACGATCGAGGACATCTTCAATTTCCGGTTCGCGGAGGCGGCGGGCATCTCGCCGGGGTTCAATGCGCTCGATGGCGACTGAGACGGCCGGCTTCCGGGCCTTCGCGGGTCGCGCGCTGCGCGCGATCCTTCCGTTTGCTCGGGAGGATTCGGGCGGCGCCGCGGATCGGCAGGTTTTCGTCTCCTCCGTCCGCGTCGGCCCGCGCCAGCACGAACTGGTGCTGTTCGACGAGCGCGGCGCCATCATCGGCCGCATGAAGCTCGCCGGCCGCGGCCACGACATTGCCATCGACCCAGCCAGGGAACGGCTGGCCGTCTTCGCCCGGCGGCCCGGCTATTTCGCCGTGATCGTCGACATCGCCTCCTGCGAGCCGCTCGCGACGATCACGCCGCCCGAGGGCCATCATTTCTTCGGCCACGGCATCTTCTCCGCCGATGGCCGCCTGCTCTATGCCACCGAGAACCACTTCAACGGCGAGCGCTCGCGCGGCGTGATCGGCGTCTATGACGCCAGCGGCGGCTACGAGCGAATCGGCGAATTCGAGACGCACGGCATGGACGCGCACGAGATCCTGCTCGCGCCCGACGGCCGCACGCTGGTGATCGCCAATGGCGGCATCGAGACCCATCCGGATTATGGCCGGCAGAAGCTCAACCTCGCCGACATGCGCCCTTCGATCGTGCGGATCGACAGCGAGACCGGCGACCTCCTCGAGGAGACCGTGCTCGACGCATCGCTGAACCGGCTCTCGATGCGGCACATGACCTTCGACGGCGCCGGCTCGGTCTGGTTCGGCTGCCAGTGGGAAGGCGAGCGCGGCGTCCGGCCGCCGCTGGTCGGCCGCATCGGCAAGGACGGCAAGGCCAGGCTGATGGAGTTTCCGGACGGCGTCGCGCCTCTGGCGCGCAACTATATCGGCTCCGTGGTGGCGAGCCGCGACGGCGGCACCATCGCCACCTCGTCGCCGATCGGCGGCCAGGTGTTCTTCTGGGACGCGACGAGCGGCGATCTTCGTGACGTCGTCGCCTTGCCGGATGGCTGCGGCGTGGCGGCGACCGAGGGCGACACCTTCCTCGCCACCGCCGGCGACGGCCGCGTCATGCAGGCGAAGGCCGGCGGCCTCGCTCCGGTCGCGCGGCACATCGAGCAGTTCGACAACCACCTGCGCCGGGTGTAGCGGCGAAAGCGCCTACTGCGCGTTTACCGCGGCGAGCCGGCGTTCCTCGTCGACGATGTAGTCGCGGATCACCGGCACATCGTCGCGCTTCTTGGACAGAAGCATCTGGAACACGAAGTTCGAGCCGTGCAGGAAGCCGAGCTCGACCGAGGCCAGGTAGAAATCCCACATCCGGCAGAAGCGGTCACCCATCATGGCGACGGCCTCGTCGCGCTTCGCCTCATAGGCAAGCCGCCAGTCGCGGATGGTCCAGTAATAGTGGAGCCGCAGGCTCTCCAGATCGGCGCACCAGGTGCCCGTCCGCTCCAGCGAGGCGAATACCTCCGAGAGCGCCGGCACATAGCCGCCGGGGAAGATGTACTTGCGGATGAACGGCGCCGTGGTGCCGGGCGGCGACATGCGGCCGATGCAATGCACGAGGGCGAAGCCGCCCGGCTTGGTCAGCCGCTGGATCGATTCGAAATAATTGTCGAAGTTCGAGACGCCGATCGCCTCCATCATGGCGATCGACACGACACGGTCATAGCTGCCTTCGAGATGGCGATAATCCTTCTCGAGGAAGGTCACCTTGTCGGCGACGCCCTCGGCCGCCGCCCGCTCCCGCGCCACGGCGAGTTGTTCGGGCGACAGCGTCACCGAGGTGACGCGAACATCGTAGTTGCGCGCCAGGAAGGTCGCGAGCGCGCCCCAGCCCGAGCCGATCTCGGCGATATGCATGCCGGGCTCGAGCTTCAGCTTGGCGGCGATGTGGCGCAGCTTGTCGATCTGCGCCTGGTAGAGGCCGATATCCGGATCGGAATAATAGGCGCAGGAATAGGTCATCGTGTCATCCAGCCACAGCCGGTAGAACTTCGGCGGGATGTCGTAGTGATGCTTGATGTTCTCGGCCGCGAGCGAAATCGTGTTGCGCTGCTGCTGGCGGCGCAACGCGCGCCACGCCCGGCGCACCCCCTTCTGCACCGGATGCGCCGCGAGGCCGGATCGGTTGACGGAGAACAGCGACAGCAAGTCGAACACCGTGCCGCCATTCTCGACGGTCATGCGGCCATCCATATAGGCCTCGGCCGTCTTCAGTTCGGGGTTCAGGAAGATCTCGCGCTCGACCTTCTTGTCGGTGAAGCGGATGGTGACGTCTGGTCCGTTCTCGCCGGAGCCGAAGACGTGCCGCGTGTTCTCGTGATCGAGCACGGTGAGGCGGCCATTGCGCACGAAACGCTTCAAAAGATGAGACAACAGGCGCATGCGCATTCCCCCGATCGTTTCATCGGATCAAAGCCGCTGGGGCGGCTTTGTGCAACCGGAAAGCGTTGAGCCGGCGGTGGCGGATCACCTGCGCAAGCGGACCACGGGCCGCAGGTTGCTTGCGGCGTCGCCGCAGCGCCGCTAAATTTGCCGGTGAGGACTGCGTTCACCGGCGAACCTCTTGATTGCCTTCCGGCAACGCGCGACACAGCCCCCGCCTTCCGACTTGTGCCGACCCGGATGCCCGGCGACACGCCCATTGCCAGGAGAATCAGCATGTCCATCGAGACCCGGCCCGCCGGCCGCACCGCGGCCCGCCTTTCCACGCTCGGAATCGGCGCGGGGACGCTCGGCGGCAACTTCTCGCCGCCGATCACGTCGGCGGAAGGGTCGGGCATCATCGCCGACGCGCTCGACGCCGGCATCAGCTATGTCGATACGGCGCCCTTCTACGGCTATGGCAAGTCCGAGCGCGCCGTCGGCGACGCGCTGCGCGCCCGCAGCGGCTGGACGCTCTCGACCAAGGTCGGCCGGCTGCTGAAGCCGCGCACGACGCCGAAGGATCCGAATGACGGCTGGTACGAGCCGCTGCCGTTCCAGCCGGTCTACGACTATTCCTATGACGGCGTCATGCGCTCCTTCGAGGACAGCCTGCAGCGGCTGGGCCTCGACCATATCGACCTGCTCTACATGCACGACATCGGCGCCGTCACGCATGGCGAGGCGGCCCATGCGGAGCTGTTCAAGACCGCGATGGACGGCGGTTACAAGGCGCTCGACCGGCTGCGTTCGTCGGGCGCGGTGAAGTCGATCGGCCTCGGCGTCAACGAATGGCAGGTGGTCGCCGCCGCCATGCAGCATGGCCAGTGGGACAATGTCCTGCTCGCCGGCCGCTACACGCTGCTGGAGCAGGAACCGCTCCACACCCTGTTCCCGCTCTGCGAGAAGGCCGGCACCACCATCGTCGTCGGCGGACCGTTCAATTCCGGCATCCTCGTCGGCCGCGACACCTGGAACTACGCCCGCGCGCCGCAGGCCGTGCTCGACCGCGTGCAGGCGATCGCCCGAGTCTGCGACGCCCACAACGTCGCCCTGCCGGCGGCCGCGCTCCGCTTCCCTCTCGGCAGCGCGGTCGTCTCCAGCGTCATCCCCGGCCCGCGCTCGCGTGCCGAACTGGCCCAGATCCTCGCCTGGTGGCGAGCCGAGATCCCGGCCGCGCTCTGGAGCGACCTGAAGACCGAACGCCTGATCGACGAAGCGTCGCCCGTCCCCGCCTGAGACGACCGCGTCCATCCTACGGCGAGGCGGTGACACGCCTCGCCACCGCCGGCCCGCTGCCGGCAAAAGGCACACGGGGACTGCGGCGAAATAGGCCGAATTCCAAGCTTTTGCTGGACATTCGGGCTTCCCTACCCCAGATGTGCCTCATCTCCTTCTGCTCCGCCCGAGGCTTCATCCCCGATGGATTTCGTTGCTGCCGAGTTTGTCGCGCTGGCGATGGTCGTCCTTTCCGACCTGGTGCTGGCAGGCGACAATGCGATCGTCGTCGGCATGGCCGCCGCCGGGCTGCCGAAGGAAGTCCGCAACAAGGCGATCATTGTCGGCATCGCCGCCGCGGCCGTCCTGCGCATCATCTTCGCGGTGTTCGCCACCAAGCTGCTCGCCATCATCGGCCTGACGCTGGCCGGCGGCATCCTGCTGCTCTGGGTGTGCTGGAAGCTCTGGCGCGAGATCCGCTCCGGCAATCACGAGGTGGACGTCGAGGCCGAGCTGGCGGAGGCCAGCGCCGAGGGCGCAGCCGGCGGCAAGACCTTCCGCCAGGCGATCACCCAGATCGTCGTCGCCGACGTCTCGATGTCGCTCGACAACGTGCTGGCCGTCGCCGGCATCGCCCGCCATCACACCTGGGTGATGATCATCGGCCTCGTGCTTTCGGTCGCGCTGATGGGCGTCGCCGCCAATTTCGTCGCCAGGTTGCTGAAGCGGATGCCCTGGATCGCCTATGTCGGCCTCGTCGTCATCGCCGGCATCGCGTTCAAGATGATCTGGGACGGCGGCCTCGAAGTGTTCCACTTCGCCGACGTCGTCGGGGTGTTTTGAGCGCCGCGCCGCCGAGCGCCCGTCCTTTCGCGCTGCCGCTGGCGGCCATCGCCGCCGCCTTCGCCTGGGGCTTCGCCGAGGCGACCTTGTTCTTCATCGTCGCCGACGTGCTGCTTACCTTCATCGCCGTCGCGCTCGGCCTCCGCGTCGCTCTCCGCGCTGCGCTGGCGGCGGCGATCGGCGCGGCCTGCGGCGGCCTCGTCATGTGGCGCTACGGCGTCTCCGACCCCGCCGCCGCGACCGCCCTTCTCGCCGCCGTGCCGTTCGTCTCCCCGGCGATGGTCGCGACCGGAATGGCCGGCATGGCCGAGGTCAACTGGCCGCTCGCCATGCTGAAGGGCTCGGTGACCGGCATTCCCTACAAGGTCTACGCCGTCGCCGCCGGCAAGGAGGGCCTCACCGCCCTTCTCTTCTTCGGCATCACCATCCCCGTGCGCCTCGCCCGCTTCGCCCTGGCGGCCAGCGTCGTCGCCGCGATCAGCGCCCTGCTCCGCCGCCGGCTCGACCTCCGGCGCCGGCTGATGCTGCTCGCCACCTTCTGGGTACTGTTCTACGGCGAATTCTGGTGGCGCTGGATGAGCTAGACGACCACCGGCCCGTGTTCGATCGCGTTCCCCACGCGAACCGGCAATCACTTCGCTCGCAGACGCTCTAGCTCCGGATCTCGATCGGCGTGCCATTCGGCACCTTCGACCAGATCTCCTGCATCTCGGAATTGGTGACGGCGATGCAGCCATCGGTCCAGTCCCAGAGATGGTGCAGCGGCCCGAGCCAGCCCCATCCGTTCGCCAGGCCGTGGATCATGATGTTGCCGCCCGGCGAATACCCGGCCGCGTCGGCCGCCGCCTGGTCGGCAGCGTTCGGATAGGAAATGTGAAGGCTGATATGCGCCATCGAGTTGGGGTTGCGCCAGTCGATGGCATAGACCCCTTCCGGCGTCTTCTGGTCGCCTTCGCGCTGCTTGGGGCCTGCATCGCCCGCGCCGCCGAGCGAGATCCGGTAGGTGGCGAGCACGGTTTCACCCCGCCTGAGTTCGAGCCGCCGGTCCGACTTGTCGACAACGATACGATCCGCCTGCTGCTCGGCCGCGACCATCACCGGCGGCGTGCCCGACCCGATGCGCGCCATGCCCTTGTGATAGCCAAGAACACCGGCGACCAGTATCGCCATGACGGAAAGCCCTCGAATCCAGCCTCGCACACCAACCTCGACACGCGTTGCGACGCGGCCATCAGACCGTCAACGGGATGAAAAGGCTAGCGATTTCGTCCGGGCGGCGCGTTGCGGCCGGCCAGCTTCAGTGAATTTCCGGCTCCGGCAGCTTTTCCGTGCCTTCGAGGAAGTCGAAATCGCAGCCGAGATGCGCCTGCTGGATATGGGCGGCGAACAGCTTGTTATAGCCGCGCGGATAGTCGCGCGACGGCGGGGTGAAGGTCGAGAGACGGCGGGCGATCTCGAGATCGTCGACATGCAGGTGGATCGAGCGCGCCTCGACATCGACCGAGATCAAATCGCCGGTCCGCACCGCGGCGAGCGGGCCGCCGATATGCGATTCCGGCGACACATGCAGGATGCAGGCGCCATAGCTGGTGCCGCTCATCCGCGCGTCGGAGATGCGCAGCATGTCGCGCACGCCCTGCTTCAGCAGTTTCTTCGGGATCGGCAGCATGCCCCATTCCGGCATGCCGGGGCCGCCGACCGGGCCGGCGTTCTGCAGCACGAGGACGGTGTCGGCGGTGACTTCGAGATCGTCGCGGTCGACCATCGCCGACATCTCGTTGTAATCGCGGAACACCAGCGCCGGACCGGTATGCTTCAGGAGGCGCGGCTCGGCCGCCGACGGCTTCATCACGCAGCCGTCCGGCGCCAGATTGCCGGAAAGGATCGCCGTGCCGACCTCGTCGGAGATCGGGTTTTCGAACGGGCGGATGACGTCGGGATTGTAGTTTCGCGCCGTCGCGACGGCGTCGGCGAGCGTGCCGGTGACGGTCTTCGCCGAAAGGTCCAGATGCTCGCGCAGTTCAGCCCATAGCGCCGGCAGGCCGCCGGCATAGTAGAAGTCCTCCATCAGCCATTCGCCGGAGGGGCGCAGATTGGCGAGCACGGGGATGTCGCGGGCGACGCGGTCGAAATCCTCGAGCGTCAGCGGAATACCGGCGCGGCCCGCCATGGCGATCAGGTGCACCATGGCGTTGGTCGAGCCCGCCAGCGCCATGTGCACCACCAGCGCATTCTCGAATGACGCCGCCGTGAGAATATCGCTCGGCTTCCAGTCATCGAAAATCATCGAGACGATGTGGCGGCCGCACTCCGCCGCCATGCGCGAATGGGCGGAATCCGGCGCCGGGATCGACGACGAGCCGGGCAAGGACAGGCCGAGCGTCTCGGCCAGCGACGTCATGGTCGAGGCGGTGCCCATCGTCATGCAGGTGCCGAACGAGCGGGCGATGCCGGATTCCATCGCGCGCCACTCCGTGTCGTCGATGCGGCCCGCCTGCTTCTCGGCCCAGTATTTCCAGACGTCGGAACCGGAGCCGAGCACCTTGCCGGCATAGTTGCCGCGCAGCATCGCGCCCGCAGGCAGGAACACGGTCGGCAGGTCCATCGAGATCGCGCCCATGATCGTCGCCGGCGTGGTCTTGTCGCAGCCGCCGAGCAGAACCGCGCCGTCGACCGGATGCGAACGCAGCAGTTCCTCGACTTCCATGGCGAGGAAGTTGCGATAGAGCATGGTCGTCGGCTTGACGAAATTCTCGGCCAGCGACATCGCCGGCAGTTCGATCGGGAAACCGCCCGCCTGCCAGACGCCGCGCTTCACCTCTTCGACGCGGTGGCGGAAATGCGCGTGGCAGGGGTTGATGTCGGACCAGGTATTGATGATGCCGACCACCGGTTTGCCCATGAACTCCTCATAGGCGTAGCCCATCTGCAGCGTGCGCGAGCGATGGCCGAAGGAGCGCAGGTCGGCCGCGCCGAACCAGCGCTGGCTGCGCAGACTTTCGATCGGGCGCTTGGCTTTCGGTTCCGGCTTCAGCGAGGTCATGCGGGCGATCCTTGGCGGTCGGTGGCGGCTATTCGGAAAAACGTCGCGCCGGGGTTACCCTCGGCAACCTTTGGCGGCGTGAGTCGGGGCGACAGGAAAGCGAGAGGCGGATGGTCGATCTGCAACTGAAGCCGGCGCGGCGTGAAAAGCTCGCCGATATCCTCTACGGCCAGATCCTGGAGCAGATCGTCTCCGGCACCTTCGCCGCCGGCGACCGGCTGCCGTCTGAAAATGATATCTGCAAGGCGTTCGAGGTGTCGAGGCCGGTGGTGCGCGAGGCGCTGCAGCGGCTGCAGGCCGATGGCCTGGTCATCGCCCGCCAGGGCGCCGGCACCTTCGTCTCGCACAAGCCGCCGGGCGGGCTGCTGGCCTCCACCCCGCCGGAACAGGTCGCGAGCGTACTGCGCGTCACCGAAGTCCGCATCGCGCTGGAGACCGAGTGCGCCCGCCTCGCGGCCGAGCGCCGCTCCAGCGGTGAACTCGCCGAGATCGAGGCGCGGCTCGCCGCCTTCGAGCAGGCGCTTCTCTCCGGCGAGGCGGGACTGGAGGAGGATTTCGCCTTCCACCTCGCCATCGCCAACGCCACCGGCAACGAAGTCTTCCCGGCCGTGCTCGAAAGCCTGAAAGGCCGCATCGAGGACTGGATGCGCAGCGCCCTCAACATGACCCGCCTCGGCTCGGAGGAGCGGCGGCGCACCATCGTCGAGGAACACCGCAACATCGTCGATGCGATCGCCCGCCAGCAGGCCGACCAGGCCGCGCTCTATACGAAGTTCCATCTCGTCGAGGCTCGCCGCAGGTTGACCGACGCTCGTCGGGATCGGTGATCGACTTGTAACCTAATTATACAAGACGTCACCACTCCGCGCCAGTGCGCGATGCCGGCCATCCCGCCGGCGAAGGGCGGAATGGCCGGGCCGAACGGGCGTCAGCCCTTGAGCATGCCGTCGATCGCGAGCGCGTCGATCGCGGCGAGTTCCTCCGCCGTGAAGGTCGGATTGGCGAGGCTCGCCACCGCGTCCTCGATCTGCTTGACCTTGCTGGCGCCGATCAGCGCCGAGGTCATGCGGCCGTCGCGCAGCACCCAGGAAAGCGCCATCTGCGCCAGCGTCTGGCCGCGCGCCCTGGCGATCTCGTTCAGCCCCTTCACCCGCTCCAGATTCGCCGCGGAAAGCACGCTCTGGCGCAACGCCTGCGAATGGGTGACGCGGCTGTCGGCCGGGATGCCGTTCAGGTAGCGGTCCGACAGCACGCCCTGCTCGAGCGGCGAGAACATGATGCAGCCCATGCCCTCGGTCTCCAGCGTGTCGAGCAGCCGGTCCTTCTCGGTCCAGCGGTCGAGCATGGAATAGCGCGGCTGGTGGATGACGAGCGGCGTGCCGAGACGGCGGGCGATCGCCGCGGCCTCGGTCGTCTGCGCCGACGAATAGCTGGAAATGCCGACATAGAGCGCCTTGCCCTGGCGCACGATCGAATCGAGCGCGCCGATCGTCTCCTCCAGCGGCGTCTCGGGATCGAAGCGGTGCGAATAGAAGATGTCGACATAATCGAGCTTCATCCGCTTCAGGCTCTGCTCCAGGCTGGCGATCAGGTATTTGCGGCTGCCCCATTCGCCATAGGGGCCAGGCCACATCAGATAACCAGCCTTGGACGAGATGATCATCTCGTCGCGATAGGGCCTGAAATCGCCCGTCACCATCGTGCCGAAGAACGCTTCGGCCGCTCCCGGCGGCGGACCGTAATTGTTGGCGAGATCGAAATGGGTGATGCCGAGATCGAAGGCGCGATGGCACATCGCCCGCATCGTCTCGACCTTGCCGTCGTAGCCGAAATTATGCCAGAGGCCGAGCGAGATCGCCGGCAGTTTCAGGCCGGTACGACCGACGCGATTGTATTTCATCGCATCGTAGCGATGGGCGGCAGCTTCATAGACCATGGTGAATCCTCAAGGTGCGCAGCGCCGCGCACCCGGGCCGGGAACGAACGCGCATGCACCGAAATCGTCAAACGATGTGACAATTCTGGGGTCTCCCATCCGCAACGTCAAGCATGGCGCCGCGTTTCCCTCAGGGTCCGAACTATTCGCTCCCGGGATTCTCGACGCCGGTGACTTCCGGCGCCGGATTGGACGAAGCCGGCGCGGCCGCATCGCCCCCGCCACGCCGCGTTGCGCGGCGCGACCGGGGATGCGATCAACGCAGACGGGAGAGAACGAGCGGAAGAAACCGCCGATCGGGAGGACTGCATGTCGACGAAACTCTTTGACCTGACGGGCCGTGTCGCGCTCGTCACCGGCTCTAGCCGCGGCATCGGCTTCGCCATCGCGCGCGGGCTGGCAGAGGCCGGCGCCACCGTCGTGCTCAACGGCCGCGACGCCGCCACGCTCGAACCGGCAGCGGCCGAACTGCGCGCCGCCGGCCTCAACGCCTCGACCGCGGTCTTCGACGTCTGCGATCCCGGCGCCGTCGCGAACGCCGTGGAGGCCATCGAGCGCGACGTCGGCCCGATCGACATCCTCGTCAACAATGCCGGCATGCAGAAGCGGCTGCCGCTGGAGGATTTCACGCTGGAGCAGTGGCGCGAGGTGCTGGCGACCAACGTCGATGCCGCCTTCCTCGTCGGCCAGGCGGTGGCGCGCAAGATGATCCCGCGCCGGCGCGGCAAGATCATCAACATCTGTTCGGTGACGAGCGAACTCGGCCGCGCGACCATCACGCCCTATTCGACCTCGAAGGGCGCCATCAAGATGATGACCAAGAGCATGTGTGCGGAATGGGCCAAGCACGGCATCAACGTCAACGGCATCGGTCCGGGCTGGTTCAAGACCGAGCTGAACCGGGCGCTGGTCGAAAGCGAGAGCTTCAACGCCTGGCTGGCGCAGCGCGCGCCGATGGGGCGATGGGGCGACACGCCGGAGCTCGCCGGGGCCGCCGTCTTCCTCGCCTCCGACGCGTCAAGCTACGTCAACGGCCACATCCTCTATGTCGACGGCGGCGTGACGGCGGTGGTCTAGAACGACGGCTAGCCTCGAGGAACATGCAAGGCCCTCACCCTACCTCTCCCGCGAGCGGGAGAGGGTCTGGCCGGTAGCCTTCATCGACGGGGAGCCCAAGGCCGCACGCACCGACGAACTCCCTCTCCCGCGAGCGGGAGAGGGTTGGGGTGAGGGTCTGCTTCCGAACACGCCCCGCCCTTCGCCTCTCCCATGAGAGAGGTCGGCTCGAAGAGCCGGGTGAGGGGTTGGAGCCCATCCGGTGAGGACGCATCCCCTCACCCGCCGGCTTGCGGCCGTCGACCTCTCCCCATGGGAGAGGTAAAACTCCCTCACCCCTCGTAGCGCGATTCCATCAGGTCGAGCTCGCGCACCAGCTTGCGGGCCGTCTCGCTGCCGATCTTGCGGGTGCGCAGCAGGCGGTAGATCGTCATCCGCTCGGCCTTGAGCGCCGCGATACGCAGGCGCGCCTCGATCGCCTCGATCTGGCGCGCCAGGGCCGGGTCGTCACCGACGCGCGACTGCGCCTCGATGCGGGCGCGGTAGAGATCCATGATCCGTGCCGCGGCGGCGACATAGATGTCCGCATCCGGCTTGCCCTCGCCGAGCTCATGCTGGACCCGCTCGACCTCGGCGATGGCGGCTTCGGCGGCGGCCGTCCGCGCCCGGTCCTCCTCGGCGCGCTGGGTGGTGTTGGTCTCCAGCTGCAGGCCGTGCAGCAGCAGCGGCAGGCCGATGCTGGCAGCGACGAGCGACAGGATGATCACGCCCATCGCCAGGAAGATGGCGAGGTCGCGGGCGGGAAACGGCGATCCGTCATAGAGGAACAGCGGCAGTGTCAGCACGCCGGCGAGCGTGATGGCGCCGCGCACGCCGGCGAGCGACATCGCCGCCACGAAGCGCCAGCTCGGCCGCTGGATGACGACGCCGCGCCGGCGCGCCCGCAGTAGAGCAAGGCTGAGCGACACCCAGGCCCAGACGAAGCGGAGCACCGCCAGCGCCAGGTTGATCGCCAGCACATAGATCAGCAGCCAGCCCGGTTCGTGATGGCCGGTGAGCCGGACCGTCTCGGCGGCACTGCGCAGGATCGCCGGCAATTGCTCGCCGAGCAGCACGAAGATGATGCCGTTGGCGGCGAACTGGATCATGTCCCAGACGGTGCTGCGGCGAACCCGCGTCGTCGCCATCGCCTGGCCGGAGGTTTCGCTGAGGCCCATGGTGAGGCCGGCGGAAACCGCCGCGAGGATGCCCGAACATTCGAGGCGCTCGGCCAGGAGATAGGCGGCGAACGGGATCAGCAGGCTGACCAGGATCTGCGATCCCGCGTCCTCGCCATAATGGCGCGCGACCCAGTTCTTGGCGGCGTTGATGACCCAGGTCACGACGAAGCCGACGCCGAGGCCGCCGACCGCCAGCCAGATGAAGTTCAGCGTCGCGTCATAGATCGAGAAGGTGCCGGTCAGCGCGGCGGCGATGGCGAAGCGCAGGCAGACCAGGCCAGACGCGTCGTTCAGCAGCGATTCCCCTTCGAGGATGTGCATCATCCGCTTCGGGATCGGCACGCGCGACGCGATGGCCGAGACGGCGATCGGGTCGGTCGGCGAGATCACGGCGGCCAGCGCGAAGGCGACGGCGAGCGGCATGGCCGGAACCATGTAGTTGATCAGCAAGCCGACACCGAGCACGGTGAAGACGACGAGGCCGAGCGCCAAAGCCAGGATCGGCCTGGCGTCGCGTACCAGTTCCTCCTTCGGGATGCGCCAGCCATCGAGGAACAGCAGCGGCGGCAGGAACAGCAGGAAGAAGATATCCGGATTGAGCGTGACGCGGAAATCGGCGACCAGGCCGATGGCGCCGCCAAGCGCGATCTGCAGCAGCGGACGCGGGATCGGCAATCGCAGCATGCGCGACAGGAACTCGCTGACCACCACGGCAAGCAGGAGCACGAGAACGATCGTGATAGTGTCCACTGGCCCGCAGGTCCTGGATTTCGGTAGAACGGTAGCGTGCGCGCGACGCGCGGTCCGACGCCTAAGGACAGCGGCAGTTCGACTTTTTCGCGACCATCCGCGCCGGATCGGCCAAGCGTGCAGAACAATTCGAACCGGCGACGCGCTTCAGGCATAGTGAGCCGCTTTCGCGGCAGGAGGAACCGTCCGATGCTCTACGCCATCCTTTGCTACCACTCCGAGGAAATCGTCACCGGCTGGACCAAGGAGGAGGACGACGCCGTCATGGCCCGTCTGCACGGCGTGCACGAGAAACTCGCCCGCAACGGACAGCTCGGCCCGACGGCGCGGCTCAGGCCGACCGAGGCGGCGACGACGCTGCTGAAGAACTCGGGACGGGTCATAGACGGCCCCTATGCCGAGACCAAGGAACAACTGCTCGGCTTCTACATCATCGATGTCGCCGACCGCGAGGCGGCGCTCGACGTGGCGCGCGACCTCACCCGCGCCAATCCCGGCGGCGCCTACGAACTGCGCCCGATCTCGCTGTTCCTGCCGGGCACGCTGCCGGAAGCGGCCGAGACCGTCTGAGACGCATCCGCCCAACAGGACCGCCAAGATGACCACCGACTGGAATCTCGTCCGCGCCATGCTGAACGCGGCGATCGACACCTGCGAGCGGATCGAGGCGACCGGCTTTGCGCCGTCCGACCGCGAAGCCACCCTCGACATCCGCGGCCAGGAGGTCAGCGTGCACGACTTCCTCGTCAGCGCCTGGACGCTGCCGGAGACCATCCGCTACCAGATCATCCGCGACCGGCACGACGCCGGCGCGGACCGGCCCTATGTGCCGGAGACGGCGCGCATCCTTGTCGCCATGGCCGGGGCCGGGGCCGAGTTGATCGGCGGCGCGGAGGCCCGGCCGGCCGAGGCCGACATTCGCCGGATGATCGACTGGTATCGCGACGACGCCGCGCCCGGCATCGAGGCGGCGATCGCCGCCGGTCGCGACGCCGCGCGCTGATCCGCGCGGCGCGCCGCGTTCAGTTCTTCAGCCGGTAGCCGGTCCGGAAGATCCAGGTGATGATCCCCAGGCAGACGACGAGAAAAACCAGCGTCATGCCGAGGCTGATGCCGATATTGACGTCGGCGGTGCCGAAGAAGCTCCAGCGGAAGCCGCTGACCAGGTAGACGACGGGATTGAACAGGGCGACCGTCTGCCAGGCCGGCGGCAGCATCGAGATCGAATAGAAGCTGCCGCCAAGGAAGGTCAGCGGCGTCACGATCAGGAGCGGCACCAGCTGCAGCTTCTCGAAGCCGTCGGCCCAGATGCCGATGATGAAGCCGAACAGGCTGAAGGTCACCGCCGTCAGCACCAGGAAGGCGAACATCCAGAACGGATGCTGGATCTCGATCGGCACGAACAGCCCGGCTGTCGCCAGGATGATCAGCGCCAGGATGATCGACTTGGTCGCCGCCGCGCCGACATAGCCGACGACGATCTCGAACGGCGCGACGGGCGCCGACAGCACCTCGTAGACGGTGCCGGTGAATTTCGGAAAATAGATGCCGAACGAGGCGTTGGAGATGCTCTGCGTCAGCAGCGACAGCATGATCAGCCCCGGCACGATGAACGAGCCGAAGCCGACGCCGTCGATCTCCTGCATGCGCGAGCCGATCGCCGCGCCGAAAACGATGAAGTAGAGCGAGGTGGAAAGGACCGGCGCGACGATGCTCTGCAGCACGGTGCGGCCGGCGCGCGCCATCTCGAACAGATAGATCGCGCGCATCGCATAGACGTTCATGACCGCTCACTCACCAGGCTGACGAAGATCTCTTCCAGCGAGCGCTGGCTCGTCTGCAGATCCTTGAAATGGATGCCGGCCCTGCCGAGCGCGCCGAGCACGTCGGCGATGCCCTTCTGCTCGGCGTCGGCGTCGTAGCTGTAGACGAGCTCGTTGCCGCCATCGGCGAGCGCCAGGCCATAAGCGTCGAGGCCGCCCGGGACGTTGGCGAGCGGCTCCTGCAATTGCAGCGTCAGCTGCTTCTTGCCGAGCTTGCGCATCAATTCGGCCTTTTCCTCGACCAGGATGATCTGGCCGCGATGGATGACGCCGATGCGGTCGGCCATCTCCTCGGCTTCCTCGATGTAATGGGTGGTCAGGATGATGGTGACGCCGCTTTCGCGCAGCTGCCGCACCACCTCCCACATGTCGCGCCGAAGCTCGACATCGACGCCGGCGGTCGGCTCGTCGAGGAACAGGATCTCGGGCTCGTGCGACAGCGCCTTGGCGATCATCACGCGGCGCTTCATGCCGCCGGAGAGCGTGCGCAGGCGCGAGTCCTTCTTGTCCCAGAGCGACAGCTCGCGCAGGATCTTTTCGACCAGCGCCGGGTTCGGCGGCTTGCCGAACAGGCCGCGGCTGAAACTGACGGTCGCCCAGACGGTCTCGAACGCGTCGGTCGTCAGTTCCTGCGGCACCAGGCCGATGCGCGAACGGGCGGCGCGATATTCGGTGACGACGTTATGGCCGTCGGCGAGCACGGTGCCCGTCGACGGATTGACGAGGCCGCAGATGATGCTGATCAGCGTCGTCTTGCCGGCGCCGTTCGGCCCGAGCAGCGCGAAGATCTCGCCACGGCGGATTTCGAGCGTCACGTCCTTCAGCGCCTCGAAGCCTGACGCGTAGACCTTCGAGAGATTCGCTACGGAAATAATGTTCTGCATGACGCCGATGATAGCCGAGGCGGACGGCTTTTCGGCGGGAATTATGCAACATCGCACCCAAATCTCAGGGAGCGGCGACATCCTTGGCCGGGCGGCGCTTCGGATATTCGTGCCGGGGCGGCAGCCAGTGATGCAGCGAGGCGACGCCGACGAGGCCGATGCTGCCGCCGAGCACGACGCCGAGCAGCGTGCCTCCCTGGATGGTGGAGGTGGCGGCGAGGATGGGAATGGCGCCGGCCGGCGGATGGGTAATGCGCAGCATCGACATCAGCGCGATGGCGATGCCGACACCGGCGGCCGCCGCGACCCAGGCGCCCGGAAAGACCGTCAGGGCCAGCAGCGTCACCAGCGTGGCGACGAGATAGCCGCCGATCACGTTCGCCGGCTGGGCCAGCGGGCTGTGCGGCTGGCCGAACAGCAGCACCGCCGATGCGCCAAACGGCGCGATCAGGAACGGCTCATGCGTCAGCGTCGCCGCCGCGCCGACCGCACCGATGCCGATGGCGCCGCCCAGGCCCGATTTCAGATGCGTCAGCGTGTTGCCGACGCGCGCTTCATGGCGATGGACGAAATGATGGAGACGACGGGGCATGGCGCTGCCGGAAACAGGAGAAAGCGGACGCCCAGCGAAAAGGGCTTGCCCTTTTACGCGAGCCGCGGCGCAAAAACGAGCAACCACGATCTAGAAAAGCACCGAAACGCGAAAAGCGCCCATCGCAGCCGATGATCACCGCGCCGGGCCACACCGGGTTCAGATGCCCGAAAGATTCTGGAAAGCAGAACCGCCTAAAATTGCCTCAGGCGGCGGCATCTTTCCGTCCGGCCGCGCCCGAGGGCGAGATCCCGATCCATTCACCGAAACGACCATGCGCTGGCGCCTGATCCGCATTCTCTTCCTGATTTATGTGGCTTGGGCCATCTTCGCCTTGCTGCTCGTGCCGCTGAGCTCGTTCGGCATCGTCGCCGAAAACCCGCTTGCCGCCGTGCTCGGCCTGGTGTTGGGCCTGCCCTGGAGCGTCCTGCTGACCTGGTGGATCGACAGCTCCAGCCCGATCCTCAACTTCCTGCTGCTCGCCCTGGCGCTGGCGATCAATGGCGGCATCCTGCGCTACCTGTCGCGGCGGCCCCGCCGGGTCGAGCCGGATGACGAGGACGAGGAAGACCACGACGCCGACGAAGAGGACGACGAGCATCCGGAGGATCCCGACTGGGACCCCGACCACGATCCGGAATTCGATGACGAGGACGAAGACGACGACTGGCACGAGGAACGGCACAGGCCGGAAGCCCCGCGCCGGCCGCGCCGCTAGAACCCGGCCTGGCGAGACAGGCGGGCGTCTCCGCCGACACATGCCCCCCGACACCTGCCACCGGAAACGCCTCACCTACCCCTCGGGAGCGCGGAAGCCCGTCACTCGACCGAAGACCCGGACGCACGATCCGGGCGAGCTATCAAAGCAAGTCGCGTGCCACGGTTAGCTAAAGCTGTTTGGTTGCGTCTTCTTCACGCGAACCGGTGTCCGCTTCGCTCGAAAACGCTCAGAAGGCGAGCTGGACCTTCATCGACCGGCGCCGGTCGCCGGCGGTCTCGAACGCCTCCCGCGCCTCCTCGATGCCGAAGCTGCCGGTGAGCAGCGGCCGGAGGTCGACCTTGCGCTCATCGATCAGCCGGACCGCGAGCGCGAATTCGTCGTGGAAGCGGAAGGAGCCGGTCAGCACGACCTCCTTCGCGACCACGACATTCTGCGGCAGCGACAGCTCGCCGCCGAGCCCGACCTGGACGATGGTGCCGCGCGGCTGGACGACGTCGAGGCCGGAGCGCAGCGCCTGCTGGTTGCCGGAGCATTCGAACATCACGCCAACGCTCCCCTTGTCGACGGCAAGCGCCGCCAGCGCCTCAGGCTCGCGCGCCGTGTTGATGGTGCGGTCGGCGCCCAATTCGCGGGCAAAGGCGAGCGGCTCGTCGACGACGTCGGTGACGATGATCTCGGCCGCGCCGTGGAAGCGGGCCGCCGCCACCACCAGCGCGCCGATCGGACCGGAGCCGGTGACCAGCACGCGCTGGCCGAGCAGCGAAGGCGCGCGCGACAGAGCATGCAGCGTCACGGCGAAGGGCTCGGCCATCGCCAGCTCAGCGACCGAAGCCTTGTCGCCCTTCTCGCACTGCGAGGCCATGCAGACGAGCTCCTGCCGGAACGCGCCCTGGATATGCGGCATCGGCATGGCGCTGCCATAGAAACGCATGTTCAGGCACTGGTTCGGCAGGCCCTGGTAGCAATAGCGGCAGGCGCGGCAGGGACGGGAGGGATTGACGGCGACGCGGTCGCCCGGTTTGACGCGGGTGACGTCGGGCGCGACGGCGGCGACCGTGCCGGCGACCTCGTGGCCGAGGATCATCGGCTCGCGCAGCTTCACCGTGCCGAAACCGCCATGCTGGTAATAGTGCAGGTCCGATCCGCAGATGCCGCCGGCCTCGATGCGGACGGTGACTTCGCCCGGCCCTATCGCCCCGGTTTCCCGCTCCTCGACCCTAAGATCGCGGGCGGCGTGAATGACGACGGCGCGCATCGGCTTCTCTCCCTGTCGAATTTTTTGTTATCGATATCAGGAACGCCGCCAAGCGCAAGCCGGGCGGCGCCCGGCCAGTTGGCCGGCGTCTTGACAGCAACGCTGTTATCGATCCCACTCGCCGCAGCAAAAAATCCGCCACGGGGAGTGAAAGCGTGAACCTGTTTGACCTTTCGGGCCGACTGGCCCTCGTCACCGGCGCCAGCAAGGGCATCGGTTTCGCCGTCGCCGAGGCGCTCGCCTCCGCCGGCGCGCGCATCGTCCTCAATGCCCGCGACGAGGCCCGGCTGGAGCAGGCGCGCGCCACCCTCGCCGCTAAGGGCTACGAGGTCCACGCCGCCGCCTTCGACGTCACCGACCCCGACGCGGTGACCGCCGGCATCGAGGCGATCGAGACCGACATCGGCCCGATCGACATCCTCGTCAACAATGCCGGCATGCAGCACCGCACGCCCTTGCAGGACTTCCCGCTCGAGGCCTGGCGCAAGATCACCGCGACCAACATCGACAGCGTCTATCTCGTCGGCCAGGCGGTCGGCCGCCGCATGATCCCGCGCGGCCGCGGCAAGATCATCAATATCGGCTCGGTGCAGAGCGAACTGGCGCGGCCGGGAATTGCGCCCTACACGGCCACCAAGGGGGCGGTGAAGATGCTGACCAAGGGCATGGCGACCGACTGGGCCCGCTACGGCATCCAGGTCAACGGCATCGGCCCCGGCTATTTCAAGACAGAGCTGAACGCCGCGCTGGTCGCCGACGAGACCTTCTCGGCCTGGCTCGCCAACCGTACGCCGGCCGGACGCTGGGGCGACGTCAAGGAACTGGCGGGCGCGGCGATCTTCCTCGCTTCCGACGCGTCGAGCTTCGTCAACGGCCACATCCTCTATGTCGATGGCGGCATCACCGCCAGCCTCTAGGCCAGGCCGCGAACGCGCCCCCCCCTCGCGCTTGAAACGAAGCATCGCGGTCGTTTCGACGCCCGCGATGCTCTCAATGCACGCCTCCCGTGCAATGCCGCAGCGGGAGACAGCCTTGACACCCGCCATTCTGTTATCGATAACAATAGCAACCGGACAAAGAGCCGGATCGGGAACGAAACGCGGTGCCGTCCGCATCCGGGAGGATGAACATGGCAGACGGAGGGGTCCTCCGCTTCGACGATGTCGCCAAGGCATTTGGCGGCACGCGGGCGCTGAAGGGCGTGAGCTTCGAGGTGGCGCGCGGCGAGGTCGTGGCGCTGCTCGGCGAAAACGGCGCCGGCAAATCGACGCTGATCAAGATCCTGGGCGGCATTTTCCGCGCCGACAGCGGCCATGTCACCATTGGCGGCGAGCCCTATCGCCATCGCGCCCATGCGCGCGGCGAGCGCCAGAAGGTCGCTTTCATCCATCAGGATCTCGGCCTCGTCGAATGGATGACGGTAGCCGAGAACATGGGGCTCGCGCAGGGCTTTTCCGGCAGCCGCCTGATCGACTGGAAGGCGACAGAGCAGCGCGCCGCGACGGCGCTGGAACTGGTTGGCTGCGATATCGATCCGACCACCCGCGTCCATGCGCTGAGCCGCACGGAGAAATCGCTCGTCGCGATCGCCCGCGCGCTCGTTGTCGACTGCGACTTCCTCGTCCTCGACGAGCCGACCGCCAGCCTTCCCGCCGACGAAGTCGAGCGCCTGTTCGAGGCCGTCCGCCGCCTGCGGGCGCGCGGCGTCGGCATGATCTACGTCTCCCATCGGCTCGATGAGATCTTCCGCATCGCCGACCGCGTCGTCGTCATGCGCGACGGCCTCAAGGTCGGCGAGAAGCCGGTTTCCGAGACGACGCCGGACGAACTCATCAGCCTGATCGTCGGCTCGACGACGCTGGAGCTGTTCAAGAAGGGCGAGCTCGGCTCGGGCGCGGTGCGCGTCGCCGTCCGCGATCTGGAGACGCCCTCCGCCGGCCCCGTCAGCTTCGATATCCGCCAGGGCGAGCTGCTCGGCCTCGTCGGCCTGCGCGGCGCCGGCCAGGAGGAGATCGGCCGCGCCCTGTTCGGCGCCGCCCAGCATCGGGGCTCGATCCTCATCGACGGCGAAGCGCCGGACCTCGCCTCACCGCGCGCCGCGCTCAGATCCGGCATCGGGCTGGTGGCGCGCGACCGCACGGAAGAATCTGTCGCCTTCTCGCTCTCCGTCCGCGAAAACGCCTTCCTCAACCCGGCCGCCATCGGCCGCGGCCTGCTCTCCTACCTGTCGCCGCGCGCCGAAGCGCGCCAGGCCGTCGAGCTCGGCGCCTCGGTCGGCCTGCGCCCCAACGATCCCGACCTGCCGATCGAAGGCCTTTCCGGCGGCAACCAGCAGAAGGTCGTCGTCGGCCGCTGGCTCGCCACCAACCGCCGGCTGCTGATCGCCGAGGACCCGACCGCCGGCGTCGATGTCGGCGCCAAGGCCGAGATCTACCGGCTGATCGCGCAGGCGCTGGAGAAGGGCCTCGCCGTCGTCGTCGTCTCGACGGACTTCGAGGAGATCGCCCATATCTGCCACCGGGCGCTCGTCTTCAACCGCGGCCGGATCATCGCCGAACTCTCCGGCCCTGCCCTCACCACCGAATCCGTGATCACAGCGGCCTCCGCGTCGGAAGCAGCCTAGAACCCTCTGTTTAGTCGCGTTTTCTTCCCGCGAACCGGGACCCGCTTCGCTCGAAAACGCCCCAGGAAACCGCGCCCATGTCCATGAACTCCGTCCGCTCCGACGCGCTGGAACCGACCCGCAGCGAACTGAAGAACGCCTCGTTCGGCGAGCGGCTGCGCCGGCGCATCCCGGTCTACGGCCTGCCGATCCTGCTGGTCGCGCTGATCATCCTGTTCTCGCTGATCCTGCCGCAAACCTTCCCGACCATGCTCAACGTGCGGTCGATCATCTCCGACAAGGCGATCATCGCGCTGCTCTCGCTCGCCGCGATGATCCCGATGGCGGCCGGCAAGATCGACCTGACCGTCGGCTACGGCATCGTGCTCTGGCACATCCTGGCGATCAGCCTGCAGACCATGGCCGGCATTCCCTGGCCCTTCGCCGTGCTGATCGTGATTATTCTCGGCGCCTGCGTCGGCTTCCTGAACGGCCTGCTGGTCGAGGTCGCCCGCATCGATAGCTTCATCGCCACGCTCGGCACCGGAACCGTCCTCTACGCCCTCGCGCTCTGGCACACGGGCGGCCGCCAGGTGGTGGCGCAACTGCCGCAAGGCTTCCTGGCTTTGAACGGCACCATGGTCTTCGGCCTGCCGATCACCGGCTACTACGTGATCGCGCTCGCCATCGTCATGTGGCTGATCCTCGAGCACCTGCCGGTCGGCCGCTATCTCTACGCGATCGGCGCCAACCCGAAGGCGGCGGCGCTGAACGGCATTCCGGTCCAGCGCTACACCATGGGCGCCTTCATCGCGTCGGGCGCGCTCACCGCCGTCGCGGGCGTGCTGCTCGCCTCGAAGCTCCGCATCGGCCAGGCCAGCGTCGGCCTCGAATACCTGCTGCCGGCGCTGGTCGGCGCCTTCCTGGGCTCGACGACGATCAAGCCCGGCCGCGTCAATGTCTGGGGCACGCTCGCCGGCGTCGCGATCCTCGCCGTCGGCATCGCCGGCATCCAGCAGTTCGGCGGCTCGTTCTGGGTCGAACCGATGTTCAACGGCGTCACCCTGCTGATCGCCATCGGCATCGCCGGCTATGCCCAGCGCCGCCGCGGCACCAACAACAAGCCATTCAAAAAGACGGGCGCTTAAGAACCCCGTCGCAACCCGGAGGGAAGTTCATGAAGTCACGTAACCTGCTGCTTGCGGCCGCCAGCGCCGTCGCGATGATGGCGATCCCGATCGTCGCCCATGCCGACGCCTTCGTCGACGAAGCCAAGGCCATCGTCGCCAAGGCCTCCGGCCGCGCCGACAAGTGGGACGGCCCCACCAGCGGCCCGAAGGCCGCCGGCAAGAAGACCATCGTCTATGTCGCCGGCGACATGCGCAATGGCGGCATCCTCGGCGTCTCGCAGGGCGCCAAGGAAGCGGCCGCCGCCATCGGCTGGGACTATCGCGAGATCGACGGCCAGGGCACGGTTTCCGGCCAGGCCACGGCGCTCTCGCAGGCGATCGCGCTGAAGCCGGACGCCATCATCGTCGGCGGCAGCGACGCGGTCGAGCAGAAGGCCGCCCTCGAGGGCGCCGCCAAGGAAGGCATCCTGATGGTGGGCTGGCACTCCGGCCCGGTCGCCGGCCCGCTCGAAGGCACGCCGATCTTCGCCAACGTCACCACCGACGCGATGGAAGTCGCCAAGGTCGCGGCGATGAAGGCGGTTGCCGATTCCGACGGCAAGGCCGGCGTCGTCGTCTTCGCCGACTCGACCTACGCGATCGCCATCGCCAAGGGCCGCGCGATGGAAGAGTGGATCAAGAAGTGCGCCGGCTGCACGGTCGTCTCCTTCCAGGATACGCCGCTCGCCGACGTCTCGACCCGCATTCCGCAGCTGACGACGACGCTGCTGCAGCAGAACGGCGCCAAGTGGACCCATTCGCTGGCGATCAACGACCTCTATTACGACTTCATGCCGCCGGCGCTGCAGGCGGCCGGCATCGCCGGCAACGGCGATCCGCAGAACATCTCGGCCGGCGACGGCTCGGAATCGGCCTTCCAGCGCATCCGCGCCGGCGACCATCAGGCCGCGACCGTGCCGGAGCCCCTCACCATGCAGGGTTGGCAGCTGATCGACGAGCTGAACCGCGCCTTCGCCGGCGAGAAGTGGTCGGGCTACGTCCCGGGCGTCCATCTGGTCACCCCTGATAACATCGCCTTCGACGGCGGCCCGAAGAACGTCTTCGACCCCGACAACGGCTATCGCGCCGAATACAAGAAGATCTGGGGCGTCAACTAAGCCCGGAGCGCTGCCGGCGGCCGCCTCGCGCGGCCGCCGGATTGCTTGAAACAGCCGGCCGCATCGAACGACGGACCAGCGCCCGCCAGGGCGCCTGTCCCGCCGCAAGCAAGCGCGCGCCCATGGCACCTTGTCGCGGCCTCCGGCGAACCGGCCCGTGGCGCTGGCGCCCGGCCGGGGCGTGGGCTAACGACGGCGCTTCGCCGATCCGGTATCGCCGGACCCGGCCATGACAGCATCTCACACGGCGCGGCCCCTGCCGCGCCCGACCTGGACAAGGACGATGGCGACCGATCCCCCCGGAAGAACGCCAAAGAGCCAGCCCACCATGGCCGACGTCGCCGAGCGCGCCGGCGTCTCGACCATGACCGTATCGCGCGCCCTGAGGAAGGGCGGCCCGATCTCGGACGAGACGCGGCGCCGGATCATGGCGGCGATCGACGAGCTTGGCTACGTCCTCGACCAGACGGCCGGCACGCTGTCGTCGAAGCGCTCCGGCTTCGTCGCGACGCTGATCCCTTCGATCAACAATTCCAACTTCTCCGACACGGTGCGGGGCATCGGCGAGGCAATCGAGGGCAGCGGCCTGCAGCTCCTGCTCGGCCGCACCGACTATCTCGTCGAGAACGAGGAAACCCTGCTCGAATCCATGCTGACGCGCCGGCCGGAGGGCATCATCCTGACCGGCGGCTCGCACACCCCGCGCTCGCGCCGCCTGCTCGAGACGGTCGGCATCCCGGTCGTCGAAACCTGGGACCTGCCGCTGGAGCCGATCGAGCATGTCATCGGCTTCTCCAATGCGGCGGCGATCCGCGCCCTGGCGCACGACCTCCATGCGCGCGGCTACCGCAACATCGGCTTCATCGGCGGCACCACCAATCGCGACACGCGCGGCGCCGACCGTCGCCTCGGCTACAGCCAGGCGATCGCCGAGCTGGGCCTCGGGCAGGCCCGCATCATCTCGTTCGGCAGCCCGCCGATCTCGATGGAACAGGGCGGCGAGGCGATCGCGCAGTTGCTCGACCAGTGGCCCGAGGTCGACGCGGCGATCTGCGTTTCCGATCTCTCCGCCTTCGGCGCGCTGATGGAGTGCCACCGGCGCGGCATTTCGGTGCCGGGGCGGATCGCGATCGCCGGCTTCGGCGATTTCGAGGTGTCGCGCTGCAGCCATCCGCGCCTGACGACGGTTTCCGTTGATGCGGTCGAGATCGGCCGCGCGGCCGGCAGCCTGCTGCTGCGCGCCATCGAGGCGCGGCGCGTGGGCCAGATCCTTCCGCCGGAGAGGCACGAGATGCCGTTCCGGGTGGTCCAGCGCGAAAGCACGTGACCGGGCCGAAGCCCGGTCACGATCGAAGTCTCGGCGCGGCAGGCCAGCTCCAACCTCCCACACGCCACCGGACCCCAATGCCCGATCCCGGACGGATCAGTCCATGTGGAAGACTTCCGGCAGCGGGATCATCACAGGGGTGCCGTCCGGATTGGTGTCCATGATGTCGCCCATATGCGCGAACCACTTCTGCATCAGCGGCTGGGCGTTCAGCTCGTCGGCGCGGGCGCCCTCGGCGATGTGGTTGATCGCGAACAGGATGTTCGTCTCCTCATCGAGGAAGATCGTGTAGTCGCGGGCGCCATGCTGCGCGAGCAGCTCGCGCAGCTCCGGCCAGATCTCGTCGTGGCGCTTCTTGTATTCCGCCCCGCAACCGGGCCTCATCCGCATCTTGAACCCGACACGTCGCATCGCTTCCCCTCCCTTTTCCGCCTATTCGAAGATCGCGCCGGGGTTCATCCGGTTGTCGGGATCGATCGCCGACCGGATCGCCCGCAGAAGTTCCATCTGCGTCGCCGAGGCGCGCTTCTCGAAGGCGCTGCGCTTGACGCGGCCGATGCCGTGCTCGGCGCTGATCGAGCCGCCGCGACGGTCGACAATCTCGAAGATCACCGCCTCGCTCGCCTTGATCCAGGCGTGCCGCTCCGGCCCCTCCGCCATCGTGAGGGGCGGCATGACCACGAAATGCATGTTGCCGTCGCCGATATGGCCGTAAGTGAGCACGACGCCGTCTGCCACCGCCCCGGCCAGCGCCACCTCGACCTCGTCGATGCAGACTGCGACCTCGGAGATCGGCACGGAAACGTCGGTGCGAAGATAGGTGCCGTGCTTCACCTGCGCCTCGACGACGCCTTCGCGGATCGCCCAGATCTTCTGCGCCTGCGCGACGCTGGACGCGCGCACGCCGTCGAGGATCATCCCCTCCTCCAGCGCAAACTCCAGGAAGCCGCCGACCAGGGCCTCGAGATCGAGCGGCCCGCTCGAGGAGGCTTCCAGCAGCACGTAATAGGGCGCCGCCATCTCCAGCGGATTGACGAGATCGGGCATGGTGAGCGCCAGCTCGACGCTGCGGTCCGAGATCAGCTCGAAGGCCGAGAGCAGGTCAGCGAGATGGCGGCGCGCCGCCGCGAACAGGCGGATCGCCTCTGCTGCCGTCTCGACCGCCAGGAACATCGTCTCGACATGGCTCGGGCGCGGGAACAGCTTCAGCGTCGCAGCCGTGACGATGCCGAGCGTACCCTCCGAGCCGAGGAAGAGCTGCTTCAGGTCGTAGCCGGTATTGTCCTTGCGCAGCGTCTTCAGCCCGTTCCAGACGCGCCCGTCCGGCAGCACCACCTCGAGGCCCAGCACCAGGTCGCGCATCATGCCGTAGCGCAGCACGTTGATGCCGCCGGCATTGGTGGCGACATTGCCGCCGATCTGGCAGCTGCCCTTGGCGCCAAGCGACAGCGGGAACATCAGATCCTCCGCCTCGACCGCCTGGTGCAGCACCTCCAGCACGCAGCCGGCCTCGACCTCGACGCTGAAATTGAGCGGGTCGATCGCCCGGATCCGGTTCATGCGCTCCAGGCTGACGAGGACATGGCCGCCCTCGATCCGGGCCGAGGCCCCCTCGACCAGGCCGGTATGGCCGCCCTGCGGCACGACGGCGAGGCCGTTGTCGGCGCAGTAGCGCACCAGCTCGACGACCTCGTCTACATTGCGCGGCCGCGCCACGAAGGACGGATCGCCATCGGCCTCGCCGGTCCAGTCGCGGATGTAGTGGGATCCGCGATCGACGTCGCGGATCAGCATCGTCTCGTCCAGCACGGCCTCGGCCTTGCCCATCTTTGGCGTTCCTTCCAGGGGCGGCGCCGATGGGGACGACGCCGAACGTATTCATTAGTATCTGAGATATTTTAAAATTGACGAGCTGGCAATCTCTGGCGATGCTCGGGCGGTCGCGACAACGGAAAAATACCGGACGGTGAGCCCTTCCCAGCCCGATGCCCCGCGGCGCAAGGCGGGCTTGTCAATTTGGCTGACTGCACCAGCGCCGGGGTTGAGGATAAACAGGATGAGGCGCGGCGTTTGCGACGGCCGGGCTTCCGACGAAAGCGCGCTTGTGCCATGCAATTATTCAGGTGTCGAAATAGCGTGCCATGCGGGTCCATTTGTCTGAGGCGTGGTCCCGCGTCGCCATGAAGGGGAGCCGCCGCCCAATGACCGCCAGCCCTCTCGACCGGCCCAAATCCCTGACCGCGATGGCGTTCGACCGCCTGCTCGAAAGCATCACCCAGGGAGAGATCGCCTATGGCACCATGCTGAGCGAGAAGGCTGTCGCCGAGACCTTCGGCACCTCCAAGACGCCGATCCGCGAGGCCTTCTTCCAGCTGCAGTCGCTCGGCCTCGTCGAGATCCAGCCGCAGAAGGGCTGCTACGTCCCCTACCCGACCGTCGACAAGGTGCGCGAGCTCTGCGAACTGCGCATCGAGCTCGAATGCTACGCGCTGCGGCTGTCGATGGAGCGCAACCAGAAACGGTTGCTGAAGTCGATCTCGAAGACCTTCGCGCAGATGGAGGAAATGCGCGACGACTATCGCTACGAGACCTATCACAAGCTCGACCAGGACTTTCACAAGGCCTTCTTCGCCGCCTGCGGCAACACGCTGCTCGGCGACATCTATGGTTCGCTCGACCCGCGCATCCAGGCCCTGCGCGCCAACTTCTCCTCGCCCAACGAGCAGCTCTTCGCCGTCTCGCGCGACGAACATGCGGCGATCGTGCAGGCGATCGCCGACAACGACCTCGCCAGCGCGAGCCGCACGATCCACGCGCACATCACCCGCGTCCGCGACATCTATTCCGACGGCATCCAGACCCTGAAGCAGTCGGACCCGTCGCTCGCCGACCACTAGCCGCCCGCCGGAGGATACAAGGGGCTCAGGAGGTTCATGGGCAGGTCGCGCTGTCGAGCCGGGCGCTGGCATGGTATGGCGGCAGTTCCTGTCGGCTGCACGAGCCATTCATGAACCCGGATCCCAAGAGCGCGACGGATGCCAGCTTCGCCCGGCTAAGGCGGCATCTCCATTTCCTCTACCACGGCCGAGCCAGGCAGGCCCGCCTGTTCCAGGCCTGCGTCATCACCATCGATCTCCTGATCATCGCCTTCTTCATCGCGACGCCGATGATCCGCGATGCCTCCGCGTTCCTCTGGTACGACTACGCGATCGCGGTCGTGCTGGCGCTCGACCTGATCTGCCGCGGGCTCGCCGAAACCAGGATCCTGCCCTGGCTGCGGCGGCCGACGGTGATCGTCGACATCTTCATCCTGGTCACGCTTCTCTTCCCCGCCTATCTCGCCAATCTCGGCTTCCTGCGCATCCTGCGGCTCTGGTCGCTGTCGCGCAGCGGCTTTCTCTGGCGGCCGCTGACCAAGCAGCAGGTGGCCCGCTGGCGGCAGCCGCTGGAGGCGGTGCTCAACCTGGTAACGTTCCTGTTCGTCGCCAGCGGCTTCATCTACACCTTCTTCTTCCGCGCCAGCCCGGGCTTCACGGGGTATGTCGACGCGCTCTATTTCACCGTGGCGACCGTGACCACCACCGGCTTCGGCGACATCACGCTGCCCGGCCCCTGGGGCAAGCTGACCGCGATCGTCACGATGATCTGCGGCATCTCGCTGTTCGTGCGGCTCGCGCAGGCGATCGTCCGGCCCTACAAGGTGTTCTTCCCCTGCCCACGCTGCGCCCTGCAGATGCACGATCCGGACGCGGTCCACTGCAAGGCCTGCGGCGAGATCCTGGCCATTCCCGACGACGGCGAGTGACGCGCTTCCGATTGGCGACGTTCCCGTTTTGTGCTAGAGAATGCCCATGCGCACGGAAGGCCTCGTCCTGTTCGAAACGCCGATCGGCCCCTGCGGCATCAGCTGGAGCCCGCGCGGTATCACCGGCCTGCAGTTTCCCGGCGACAGCGCCGAGGCGACGCGGGCCGATCTGCAGCGCCGCTTTCCGGAGGCCGGCTCGGCCGAGACGCCGGCCTTCGTGACCGAGGCGATCGCGGCGATCGTCGCTCTGCTCGAGGGCGCGGACGACGACCTGACCAGCATCCCGCTCGATCCCGACCAAATTCCGCCCTTCAACCAGCGCATCTATGACGTGACGCGCGCCATCCCGCCCGGCCAGACGCTGACTTATGGCGAGGTGGCGGCGGCGATCGGCGAGCCGGGCGCGGCGCGCGCCGTCGGGCGGGCGCTGGGCGAAAATCCCTATCCGATCATCATTCCCTGCCACCGCGTGCTCGCCGCCGGCGGCAAGATGGGCGGCTTCTCCGGCACGGGCGGCATCGCCACCAAGCGCCGCGTCCTCGCGATCGAAAGCCGCGCCAAGCTGAACGAACTGCCGCTGTTCGGCGGTGGGCTCGAGTAAGAGCAAGGCAAGACCCTCACCCCACCCTCTCCCGCAAGCGGGCGAGGGCTTTTTGGCCTGTGCCCGTCATCAGCGCAGCCGGCGCCAGCGATCCCCCTCTCCCGCTTGCGGGAGAGGGTTGGAGTGAGGGCTGCAGGGCGCGAACCCCGTTCTCGCCCGTTAGCGCCAGCCGAATTGCGGCTTGTAGCCGAGCACCTTCTTCGCCCGGTCGATCGAGAGCAGCGTCTCGTTCGGGCCGATCGGGCGCTTGCGGGCGATGCCGGGAAACGCCTCGTCGAGCAGGGAATCATTCGACCGGCTCATGACGCCGTCCTCGTTGGCGATGACGAAGACGTCGGCGCCCTTCAAAGGCGATTCGAGCGCCAGCCGGCACGACTGCGCCGCGTCGCGCACGTCGATATAGGCCCAGAGGTTCCACTTGCGCGCGTTGATGTCGTTATCGAAGGCCGGGAACTCGCCATAGCGCTCCGGCGCAATGACGTTGGAGAAGCGCAGGCCGAAGATCTTCATCTCCGGATCCCAGCGGCAGAACTCCTTCGCCATCTCCTCGCCGAGAAACTTCGACAGCGAATAGGCCGTCTCCGGCCGTCCGCGATAGTCCTCGTCGACTGGCACGTAGGGCGGCGGCGTCTCGAACGGCAGGCCGAGCACCGTCTCGCTCGACGCCCAGACGACGTTCTTGATGCCGAGCACGCGCGCCGCCTCGAACACGTTGTAGGTCGAGATCATGTTGGTCTCGAAGATGACGTGGTTCGGCGCCAGTCCCGGCGCCGGAATGGCGGCCAGATGGATGATGCCGGTCGCCTTCTTGAAGCGGTCGTCGACGCCCGAAAAGGCCGCCAGCGCCTGGCCGTAGTCGGTCAGGTCCACCTTGCTGAACGGCACGCCCTGGCCCGGCGGCGGCAGCGCCATGTCGACCGAGGCGACCTCGTAGCCATGCTCGACTAGATCCTTCACCACCGCGCGGCCCGCGAGCCCGCTTCCACCCGTGACGATGATCATGCTTCCCTCCCACAATGTCGTTGAAAGGCCGGCAGGGCGTTCGCCAGCAGGCCCGAGATCGATGGCGGCCGAGCCGCAATGACAGCGCTAGCATAACAGCCGGCGGTGACATGGCAATGGCTTGACGGCACCCAGCCCGGGTCGGCGAGACGAGGCCGGATTGCCGGATGGGCGCATTTGCCACGAAGCCGGCGTGGGCAAAAGCAGTCTATCCAGTTCCGGCCGGTCGCGCCCCGCGGGTGGATTCTCCGCCCCGCACGCGTCATGAAGCGGCATCACCACGGATCTACGCGCCGGCCGAAGGGCCGCTCACAGGAGAGAAACGATGAACGGTCAACGCGCGCTTCTGGTGGTGGCGGGACTTGCCGGCATGCTCGGCGTGGCGATGGCCGCCGCCGGGGCGCATGTGCCGGGCGGCGAACGCCTCGGCACGGCCGGCAACATGGCCATGGCACAGGCGCCGGCCCTGCTGGCGCTCGGCTTTTTCGTGCCGGCGACGGCGCTCCTGATGTCGATCTCCGCCTGGGCCATCGCGATCGGGCTCATCGGCTTCTCCGGCGCCCTTGCCTTCCACACCCTCTCCGGCAGCGCCGCGCTTTCCTTCCTGGCGCCGATCGGCGGCACCACGATGATGTTCGGCTGGCTCGGAATCGCCGTGGCGGCGCTGCTGTCGCGCAAGCGCTAGACGCTTCGGGCTGGCCTTTCCGGCCCGTCTCGTCTATCGATGCGCCACCTCAAAAACCGTTAGAAGACCTATTCATGGACGCCCTTACCGGACTCGTCGATCGCCGCCGGACCTTCGCCATCATCTCGCACCCCGACGCGGGCAAGACGACGCTGACCGAAAAGCTGCTCTTGATGGGCGGCGCGATCCAGCTCGCCGGCGAGGTCAAGGGCAAGCGCGACCGCCGCCAGACCCGCTCGGACTGGATGGGCATCGAGCGCGAGCGCGGCATCTCCGTCGTCACCTCGGTGATGACGTTCGAATATGGCGACAGGATCTTCAACCTGCTCGACACGCCGGGCCATGAAGATTTCTCGGAAGACACCTACCGCACGCTGACCGCCGTCGATTCCGCCGTCATGGTGATCGACGCCGCCAAGGGCATCGAAGACCGCACGCGCAAGCTGTTCGAGGTCTGCCGCCTGCGCGACATCCCGATCGTCACCTTCATCAACAAGCTCGACCGCGAGACCCGCGACCCGTTCGACCTGCTCGACGAGATCGAGAAGGTGCTGGCGCTCGACACCGTGCCGATGACCTGGCCGATCGGCCGCGGCCGCGAATTCGCCGGCACCTACGACATCGTCGCCCGCACGGTCCGCCGCATCGACACCGACAATGCCGTGATCCCGGTCTCGGGCCCGAACGATCCACAGATCGACGGCCTGACGACGCCGGAAGCCGTCGCCCTCTTCCGCGAGGAGATGGAACTGATCGAGGGTGCTGGCAACGGCTTCGACATGGACAGCTTCCGCCAGGGCCATCTGACGCCGGTCTATTTCGGCTCCGCTCTACGAAATTTCGGCGTGCACGACCTGATCGACGCCATGGCCGCCTTCGCGCCCTCGCCCCGCCCGCAGCAGGCCGAGGGCCGCACCGTCGAACCGACCGAGCCGAAGATGTCGGGCTTCGTGTTCAAGATCCAGGCGAACATGGATCCGAACCATCGCGACCGCATCGCCTTCCTGCGCGTCTGCTCCGGCAAGCTGCAGCGCGGCATGAAGGCCAAGCTGGTGCGCACCGGCAAGCCGATCCCGCTGTCGAGCCCGCAGTTCTTCTTCGCGCAGGACCGCCTGCTCGCCGACGAAGCCTTCGCCGGCGACGTCGTCGGCATCCCGAACCACGGCACGCTCCGCATCGGCGACACGCTGACCGAAGGCGAGAACCTCGTCTTCCGCGGCGTGCCGAGCTTCGCCCCGGAAATCATGCGGCGCATCCGCCTGCAGGATCCGATGAAGGCGAAGAAGCTGAAGGAGGCCCTGCAGCAGATGGCCGAGGAAGGCGTCGTGCAGGTGTTCATCCCGCATGACGGATCGCCCGCGATCATCGGCGTCGTCGGCGCCCTGCAGCTCGACGTGCTGAAGGAGCGCATGCAGGTCGAATACGGCCTGCCGATCGACTTCGAGCATTCGCGCTTCTCTGTCTGCCGCTGGGTGACCTCGACCGACAAGGTCGCGCTCGAAACCTTCGTCGACCGCTACCGCTCGTCCATGGCCTCCGATCTCGACGGCGCCCCCGTCTTCATGGCGCCCTCGGCCTTCGAGCTGCGCTACGATCTCGACCGCTCGCCGGCGATCGTCGCCAGCGAGATCAAGGACTACCAGCGCGAAAAGGCCGCCTGAGCCGGGCTCGCGACCGCCAGCCCTGAATCGCCCGATGGCGCTGGGCTGGCCGCATGACGCGATCCGGCGCAATCTGTCTCCCGCGAAATCGAACGCGCGGGAGGACGGCCATGGCGGTCGACACGGCGAAGCTGAAGCAGATCTTCCTGGCGCTGCCCGAGGTGCGCGAGGGTATTACCCACGGCACGCTTTCCTTCTATCTCGGCAAGACCTTCTTCGGCCGGATGCAGGAGGATGGAACCACCTTCGCGCTGAAGATGGACTTCGACGATCGCGACATGCTGATCGCGATGGAGCCGGAGATCTTCTTCACCAACGATCATTTCAGCGGCTATGCCTATGTGCTGGTGCGCCTGCCGGCGATCGACGCCGAGCGGCTTTCACCGCTGGTCGAGAAATCCTGGCGCCAGACCGCGCCGAAACGGCTGGTCCAAGCCTTCAACGCCGACGGATAGCACGCCGGCAATCGGGGATTGCATTTCGACATTGCAATTCGTCATGGAATCGGCGGATTGCGGTGGTCAACATCCGTTCGATCGATTCCGGGCCGCGCAATCGCGGTCCCGACATTCACGGCCCCCGGCCACTCCCCCCTCGGAGGTACCCATGCGAAAAGCTGGCCTGCAGCTCGCGACATTCCTCGCTTTGGCCCTTTCGGCCGCCCCCGCCCTCGCCGCTTCCTGCAACGACGCATCCGGCTTCCCCGCCTGGCTCGACGGTTTCCGCAAGGAAGCCGCCCAGAACGGCATTTCGGCTAAGGCGATCGGCGCGCTCGACGGACTGGCCTACGCGCCCGACGTCATCGCCAAGGATCGCGCGCAGAACGTCTTCTCGCAGAGCTTCCTCGAATTCTCCGACCGCATGGTCGCCAAGTACCGGCTGCAGAAGGGCGCGCAGCTGATCAAGCAGAACGCCAAGCTGTTCGACCGGATCGAGAAGGACTACGGCGTGCCGGCCGCGGTCCTCGTCGGCTTCTGGGGCCTCGAGACCGATTTCGGCGCCAATCTCGGCAACATGCCGACGCTGCGCTCGCTGGCGACGCTGGCCTATGACTGCCGCCGTCCGCAGCTCTTCCACGACCAGCTGATGGCGGCGCTGACGGTGATCGACCGCGGCGACCTGACGGCGGCCGAGATGAAGGGCCCCTGGGCCGGCGAACTCGGCCAGGTGCAGTTCCTGGCGACGCATTACCGCGATTTCGCCGTCGACTATGACGGCGACGGCCGCCGCGACCTGATCAAGAGCGTGCCCGACGTCCTCGCCTCCGCCGCCAACCTGCTCGTGCACGAGGGCTGGCAGCGCGACCAGCCCTGGCTGACCGAGGTGCGGCTGCCGGAGAACCTCGACTGGTCGCAGGCCGACCTGCAGATCCAGCATCCGGTCTCGACCTGGAAGAAGATGGGCGTCACCGTCGCGCCGGGCTCGAAGCTTCCGGACACCGACTACAAGGCTTCGCTGCTGCTGCCGATGGGCCGCAACGGTCCGGCCTTCCTCGCCTACCAGAACTACCGGGTCTATCTCGAATGGAACCAGTCGTTCATCTATGCGACGACGGCCGCCTACTTCGCCACGAGGCTCGCCGGCGCGCCGCCGGTCGGCCGCGGCACCGATGCCAAGCAGCTCCCCTACAAGGAAGTCATCGAGCTGCAGCGGCTGCTCGCCAAGCGCGGCCATGACGTCGGCAAGGTCGACGGCATGATCGGCGCCGGCACCCGCTCGGCGGTCAAGGCGATGCAGATCGACCTCGGCATGCCGGCCGATTCCTATCCCGACGCCGCGCTGCTGCAGCGCCTGCGCGCCGGCACCTGACAACGATTGGCCGGGCGGCGACGCCCGGCCGCCTCCGGAGGCCGATGGCCGCAAGCCTCGGATTCGTCGACGATTTCCGGCGACGAGGCTTCCAGACCGCCCGGCGGTTGCACTTCCAAGCATTGCGCGATCCGAGGGAAGATAATCCGGCATCGCCCGCAAGCTTGGACCCTCATTCCTTCGATCGATCCGCCCCTTCCCCTATCCTGACGGCATCCTGAACTGACAGAGAGTCGTCATGTCCCGTCTGATCATTCCCGGCTGGCAGGGATCCGGTGCCGGCCACTGGCAGCGCCGCTGGCTGGATGTCGACGCCGATGCGCGCATCGTCGAGCAGGACGACTGGCATTCCCCGAAGCTGGAGGCCTGGCTTTCCCGCCTCGACGCCGCCATCCGCCGGACCCGGCAGCCGATCCTGGTGGCCCACAGCCTCGGCGCCGTGCTCGTCGCGGCCTATGCCAAGCGCTATCCGCGCAACAACATCGCCGGCGCGCTGCTGGTGGCGCCGGCCGACGTCGACAGTCTCGCCCCCGACCATCCGCTGGCCGATTTCGGCGACGTGCCGCTGTCGCGCCTGCCATTCCCTTCGATCCTGGCGCTGAGCCGCAACGACCCGTACATCTCGGTCGAACGCGGCCGGCTGTTCGCGGCGCGCTGGGGCTCCGAGCTGGTCGATCTCGGCCATGCCGGCCACGTCAATCCGGAGAGCGGCCACGGCCATTGGCCGGCCGGTTTCCGCCTGGCCTCGCAGCTCGGCCGCCAGCCGATCCGTGCCGCCGCCTGATTTTCGCAACGCGATTGCCCAACCGCGGGAAGGCGACCTGATTCGCCTCCTGCGCGCTGGTTCGCGCGCCGTGGCCAGCCATCCCGCCTGATTTCGCAAAACGCCCGATGTCGGCATGACGTCGCGGCTCGCGCACGAATCCTGCCCCGCCAGGCTCGATTGCAGCCGTTCGATGGCGGTCAAGGCCGGCGCGTTGCGTCATAATGGATAGGCACTTATATTAATTTCGGGCTCCCGTTGAGCCCGCGCGCCGCCAGGCGCGCATTGGCGTGGTCGGCCTTCTTGGCTCAATCGCAAACTCGGCGCCGCCTTCCCCCCGGGCCGCGACGCCCCATACCGAGGTGAAATATGGCCAGCTCGAGAGCTCCGCTAGGCATAGGCGGTTGGTTGCTCGTCCTCTTTGGAATCATCGTCGCGCTCATCGGACTCGGGCTCGCCGTTCCCGGCGTGCAGCTGATCCTGCTCGGCGGCTCCTGGTACTACGCGCTGGCCGGCATCGGCCTCTTCATCGTCGGCATTCTCTATGTCCTGCGCCGCCCCGTCGCAGCGTGGCTCTACATCGTCATCCTGCTCGCCACGCTGGCCTGGGCGCTCTGGGAGGTCGGTCTCGACTTCTGGCCGCTGGTGCCGCGCCTGGTCGCCCCGGCCGTGCTCGCCGTGATCGCGCTCTTGCTGGTGCCGGCCTTTCCGTCCCGCAAGGGCAGCTCGGCCCCGGCCCTGCTCGGCGCGCTGGCGCTGATCGTCGCGCTCGGCGCGACCGCCTTCTACGCCTTCCAGCCGCATGGCGTCGTCCGCAACGACGTCACCTCGGCCACCTCGACGCCGGCGGTTCCGCCGGCGGCGATGAGCGCCACAGAATGGCGCCACTATGGCCGCACGCCGCACGGCACGCGCTATGCACCGATCGACCAGATCAACCGCGACAACGTCAGGGATCTGAAGGTCGCCTGGACCTTCCAGACCGGCGATCCGGCCGTCTCGGGCTCGGAAGACCAGAACACGCCGCTGCAGATCGGCGACACGCTCTACACCTGCTCGCCACACAACATCGTCCACGCGCTGAACGCCGAGACCGGCGAGGTGCGCTGGAAGTTCGACCCGCAGGCGAAGTCGCCGGTCTGGCAGCGTTGCCGTGGCGTCAGCTATTATGAGCCGACGGCCGTCGCCGCAGCAGCAGAAGCTCCTGCCCCCGCCCCGGCCGCGACCGAAGCCACCCCGGCGCCGGCGGACGGCACCGAGGCAGCGGCAGCTCCCGCAGCCGAAGCGCCCGCCGCGCCGGCGCCTGCCCCGGTCGCCGACAATTGCGGCGCCCGCATCGTCATGACGACGATCGACGCCCGCCTGATCCAGCTCGACGCCAAGACCGGCGAGCCCTGCGCCAGCTTCGGCAACAACGGCACCGTCGACCTCAAGAACGGCATGGGCGACGTCAAGGCCGGCTTCTACTTCCAGACCTCGGCCCCGACCGTCATGCGCGACCTGATCCTGGTCGGCGGCTGGGTCTGGGACAATGTCGAGACCGGCGAGCCCTCGGGCGCCGTGCGCGCCTTCAACGCCCGCACCGGCGAACTCGCCTGGGCCTGGGATCTCGGCAACCCGTCGATCACCGGCGCCCCGCCGGCCGGCGAGAGCTATACGCGCGGCACGCCAAACGTCTGGTCGACGCCGAGCTATGACGAGGCGCTCGGCCTGGTCTACCTGCCGACTGGCAACGCCACGCCCGACTTCTTCGGCGCGCACCGCTCGAAGGCGGCGGAGGAATACACGGCCTCGGTCGTCGCCCTCGACATGGCGACCGGCCGCGAGCGCTGGAAGTTCCAGACCGTGCACCACGACCTCTGGGACTATGACGTTCCCTCGCAGCCGGCGCTCTACGACCTGCCGGACGGCAAGGGCGGCACCACCCCGGCGCTGGTCCAGGTCACCAAGCGCGGCCAGATCTTCCTGCTCGACCGGCGCGACGGCAAGCCGATCGCCGAGGTGCAGGAGAAGCCGGTGCCGCAGACCGGCGGCGTAAAGGAGGACTTCCTCTCCCCGACCCAGCCCTATTCGGTCGGCATGCCCTCGATCGGCACCGAGCCCTTTACCGAGGCGCGGATGTGGGGTGCGACGCCGCTTGACCAGCTCTTCTGCCGCATCGCCTTCAAGAAGATGCGCTACGAGGGCGAGTTCACCCCGCCCGGCACCACCCGCTCGCTGATCTTCCCGGGCTACTATGGCGGCATGAACTGGGGCAGCGCCTCGATCGACGAGGCGAACGGCCTGCTCGTCGTCAACGACATCCGCATGCCGCAGTTCGTCGAGCTGCTGCCGCGCGAGGTCGCCGACAATTACGGCCCGTCGGCGGCGCATGACGGCCTCGGCACGCAGAAGGGCACGCCCTATGGCGCGCTGAAGAACGGCTTCATGTCGCCGCTCGGCGTTCCCTGCCACCAGCCGCCCTATGGCACGATCACCGGCATCGACCTGAACACCCGCCAGGTCGCCTGGCAGGTCCCGGCCGGCACGCTGGAGGATACCGGCCCGCTCGGCATGAAGACCCGCCTGCCGATCCCGATCGGCATGCCCTCGCTCGGCGGCCCGACGACGACGGCCGGCGGCCTCGTCTTCTACGCCGGCACGCAGGACTATTACCTGCGCGCGCTCGACAGCAAGACCGGCCAGGAGCTCTGGAAGGGCCGCCTGCCGGTCGGCGCCCAGGCGACGCCGATGACCTATGTGTCGCCGGAAAGCGGCCGCCAGTTCGTCGTCATCTCGGCCGGCGGCGCCCGCCAGTCGCCGGACCGCGGCGACTACATCGTCGCCTACGCCCTGCCGAAGGCGAACTGAGCCGCCACACGAGGCGAACCAGACCCGAGGGAGGCCGCGCCAGCGGCCTCCCTTTTTCTTTGCCCGCTTGCCGTCCGCTTTCCGTTGGGTGAGCCCATGACCGCGCGACACGGAAAACGCGCAACGAACGACCACGACCTAGTTCAAAATTAAAAACGACTTCCTTTATCGCCTAAGCCGTCATTGCCTAGTCTGAAGGCAAGGTCGGATGATCGACCGCCGCGGCGATTTCAGGATCGGCTTGCCCCGCGCCAACAACGGCTAAGCCCCAAGGGAGACGCGTCATGACAAACCGGCTCTGTTGACCGACCCCACGGTCGAGGTCGCCTGAAGGCGACGCCGCGCCCGCCGCGGCATCCTTCCAGAATCCCAGCTTCTCCCGCGCTCCCGTTCCGCGAACGGCTAACTGCGCGAACATTTCAGGACAGAACCATGTCACGCATCACCCGCCGCACCTTCGTCGCCACCGCCGCCGCGATCGGCCTGACCTTCGCCGCCGGCGCCACCGCCCGCGCCGACGAGACCAAGCTCACCATCGGCTACCAGACCGTCGTCGAGCCCTCGAAGGTCCCGCAGGCCGACGGCCTGTATGAAAAGGCCGCCAACGCCAGGATCGACTGGAAGAAATTCGATTCCGGCGCCGACGTGATCGCCGCCATTGCTTCCGGCGCGGTCGATATCGGCTATGTCGGCTCCAGCCCGCTTGCCGCCGCCGCCAGCCGCGAACTGCCGATCGAGACGATCTTCGTCGTCGGCCTGATCGGCGAATCCGAGGCCCTGGTCGTGCGCGACGGCGCCAAGATCAGCGAGCCGAAGGATCTCGTCGGCAAGAAGATCGCCGTGCCCTTCGTCTCGACGACCCACTACAGCCTGCTCGCCGCGCTGAAGCACTGGAACATCGATCCGAAGTCGGTCGAGATCCTCAACCTGCGGCCGCCGGAGATCGCCGCCGCCTGGGAGCGCGGCGACGTCGACGCCGCCTATGTCTGGGATCCGGCGCTCGGCAAGATCAAGGAAAACGGCAAGGTCCTGACCGACTCGGCCCAGGTCGCGACCTTCGGCGCGCCGACCTTCGATGCCTGGATCGTCCGCAAGGAATTCGCCGACGCCCATCCGGAAGCGGTCAAGGCCTTCGTCAAGGTGACCGGCCAGTCCTATGCCGACTTCCGCGCCAAGCCGGAAGCCTGGGACGCCAAGTCCGAACAGGCCGCCAAGATCGCCCGCCTGACCGGCGCCAAGGTCGAGGAAGTCCCGGCCCTACTCAAGGGCTACCACTTCCCGCTGCTGGAAGAGCAGGCTTCGGCAGACCTGCTCGGCGGCGGCACGGTGAAGGCGATCGCGGACGCCTCGGCCTTCCTCAAGGAGCAGGGCAAGATCCCGGCCGTGCTCCCGGACTATAGCGGCTACGTCACCACCAAGTTCGTGACCGAGGCGCAAGCTTCCAACTGATGTCGTCGCGGCGGCCGTCGGCGGCCGGCCCATGCCGCGACTACACCCGGCCCGTTCCGCGCCCCTCTGTCGCGGAACGGGCCAAACCGTTTTCGGGGGGACGTCCCTTCTGCCGTCCTCTCAGCATGCACGAGGCCGACCCACGAGTTCGCCGTCATCCCGGGCTTCGGGGATGACGGCGTTGCCAGACCATCGAACGATCGCCAAGAGCGGCACGGAAGGAATTCGCCCATGCCCCATCTCGCGCTGGAAAACGTCTCGCTTCGCTATGACGGCGGCGCGCCCGTGCTTTCGAACGTCTCGCTCGACATTGCGTCCGGAGAGTTCGTCGTCATCGTCGGGCGCTCGGGCTGCGGCAAGACCTCGCTGCTCAACCTGGCGGCCGGGTTCCTGACGCCCGATGCCGGCCGCGTGCTGGTCGATGGCCGGGAGGTCGCCGGCCCTGGCGCCGAGCGCGCCGTCGTCTTCCAGAACGACGCGCTGTTCCCGTGGCTCACGACGGCGGAAAACGTCGCCTTCGCCGCCAGGCTCGCCGGCATCGGCCCGGCCGAACGGCGGCAGCAGGCCGACCGGCTGCTAGACGTCGTCGGCCTCGCCGGTCTCGGCGACCGGCCGATCTGGCAGCTTTCCGGCGGCCAGCGCCAGCGCGTCGGCCTCGCTCGGGCGCTCGCGGCCGACCCCGCCTTCCTGCTGATGGACGAGCCGCTCGGCGCGCTCGACGCCATGACCCGCGAAGGCATGCAGGACTTGCTGCTCTCCGCCTGGGACGCGAGCGGCGCCGGCACGCTGCTGATCACCCATGGCGTCGAGGAAGCGCTCTACCTCGCGACCCGCATCATCGTCATGGCGCCCGGCCCCGGCCGCATCATCCGCCGCCTCGACGTCGATTTCGGCCGCCGTCGTCTTGCCGGCGAAAGCGCCCGCTCGATCAAGGCGAGTCCCGCCTTCGTCGCGGCGCGCGAGGACCTGCTCGACAGCATCTTTGAGAGGGAAGCGGCATGAGCCTCGAACTCGCCGAAACGGTCCTCGCGCCGGCGCGAAGCGCCGAGTCCGAAGCCTCCCGGCCGCCGGCGCCGCGAAAACGCCCGGTCGTCGCCCTCACGGCGGCCGCGACGCTGGTCACGCTGCTGCTGGCCTGGACGGTCGCCGCCCATTTCCAGCTGGTCTCGGCGCTGTTCCTGCCGTCGCCGCTCGCGGTCGGCAAGGCGTTCCTGACCGTCGCACGCGACGGCTTCGTCGACGCGACACTCTGGCAGCACCTTTCCGCCAGCCTCGCCCGCGTCTTCGCGGCCCTCGTCGGCGCGACGGCGATCGCCGTGCCGATCGGCTTCGCCATCGGCGCGAGCCGCATCGGCCGCGGCATCTTCGATCCGATCATCGAGTTCCTGCGCCCGATCCCGCCGCTCGCCTACCTGCCGCTTGTCATCATCTGGTTCGGCATCGGCGAGCCGTCGAAGATCCTGATCATCGGCGTCGCCATGCTGGCGCCGATCGTCATCTCGACCGCCTCGGGCGTGAAGGGCGCCGATCCCGACCGGCTCAACGCCGCCCGCTCGCTCGGCGCGACACGCGGCCAGTTGCTCCGCCATGTCGTGCTGCCGAGCGCCCTGCCCTCGATCCTGACCGGCATCCGCATCGCGCTCGGCGCGGGTTGGTCGACGCTGGTTGCGGCCGAACTGGTCGCCGCCTCGCGCGGCCTCGGCTTCATGATCCAGTCCGCGGCGCAGTTCCTGGTCACGGACGTGGTCCTGATGGGCATCCTCGTCATCGCCGCCGTCGCCTTCGCGCTGGAGGCGACGCTGCGCTGGATCGAGCGCCGCCTGGTGCCCTGGGCCGGCAAGGCCTGAGCGCCCGTTCAAGGAGGCTTAATCCCTCCCTCCCTAGACTGCCGGGAAAGAGCGGGCGTGGGGAATGGATCGTTGCAAAGCAGGCTAGGAGCAGCGCTTCGGCTCGTCGGGCTGGCGGCGGCCATCGCGGTGTCGGGCTGTTCGGCAATCGACAGCACGCCGATCAACCAGACCAGCCCAGTTGCCGGCAAGCCGTCGCCGGATGCCATGCCCGACCCGACCGATGACGGCAGCACAATCGTCGCGCTCGCCTTTTCGGGCGGCGGCACGCGCGCGGCCGCCTTCGCCTATGGCGCGCTTCTCGAACTCGACACGCTGATCATCGACGACCACCCGCGCGAGCGCAGCCTGGTCGACGACGTGCGCTCCGTCGCCGGCACTTCGGGCGGCGCCGTCATGGCGGCCTATCTCGGCTACAAGGGCAAGGACGAGTTCGTCGATTTCCGCGAACGCTTCCTCGAGCAGAACGCCGAGGCCTATATGCGGACGTCGCCCAACCCCGCCAATCTCATGACCGCCGCCATGCAGGGCGGCGCCAACGACCGTAGCAGCTTCGGCCGCTGGCTCGACGAAAGGCTGTTCGACGGCAAGACCTATGCCGCCTTCGAGAAGCCGGACCGGCCGATCGTCTGGATCACGGCGTCGGACATCTACAACAAGACGCCCTTCCTCTTTACCCAGGACACATTCTCGGCCCTCTGCAGCGACCTCGACCAGATCAAGATCGCCGATGCCGTCGCTGCCTCGGCCGCCGTGCCGGTCGTCTTCGCGCCTGTCGTACTCAACACGCCGACCAAGGGGGAATGCAACTACCGGAGGCCGGCCTGGCTGCAGAAGGCGCTCGAATCCGACAATCCCTCGATCCGCCTGCAGGCCTATGCGCGGGCGCTCGATTCCTACCAGTCGAAGGACGAGCTCAAATATGTCCGCCTGCTGGATGGCGGGCTGACGGACAATCTCGGCGTCAGCGGCCTGTCGCTGGAGCGGGCCGCCGCCGCCACGCCCTATGCGCCGCTCTCGGCGCACCAGGCCGTCCGCCTGCACAACTTCCTGTTCATCGTCACCGACGCCGGCGTCGACGGGCAATATGACTGGGGCGCCTCGCCGAAGAATCCGCATCTCGGCAAGATCCTGCGCTCGGTCGCCGATACGACGATCGCCGCCTCGACCGGACACGGCTTCGATGCCGTCGACCTGACGCTGAACGAATGGCAACAGCAGTTGATCCGCTATCGCTGCGGCCTCTCCACCGCACAGGTCCTGCGCTATCGAGGCACGCTCGTCGGCTGGAACTGCCGCGATGTCGTCGTCACCACCGAGCATCTGACTTTCCGCGACGCCGACCCGTCGCTCTACCGGCGACTGAACGACATTCCGACCCGGCTGCGCCTCGACAAGGCGCAGGTGGAGCTCGTGATCGCCGCCGGGCGCGAGGCCGTGCAGCGCAACCCCAACATCCAGAAGGTCGCGCGCGAGGCCCGCCAACGCTCGCGGATCTTCGACGCGATCGGCCCGCAGGCGCGGAACTGACGCCCGCGGCGTCGGCCGCCTTGTGAGGGGCGTCATAGTCCACGTCGTCTCCCCTCGATAGGAATGCGGGCAGCTGCGCCTCAGACGGGCCCTTCGCAATCGCCACCCTGAAGCGCTATCAACGATCGACGCCAGTTTGACGCGGGCGGGATTCGAAAATCGCAGCGCGGCCACAGAGCGGTCACGCGGCCAAGCCGAGGGAGAAGACCTTGACCACATGGATCGTCCTGGCCGTGATCGTGGCGGCCGCCTTCTATGCCGTCAGCCTCTACAACAACCTCGTCGCCAAGCGGAACCTCGCCCATGAGGGCTGGAGCGGCATCGACGTGCAGCTGAAGCGCCGCGCCGACCTGATCCCCAACCTGGTCGAGACGGTGAAGGGCTATGCCGCGCACGAAAAGGGCATCTTCGAGGATGTCGCCGCCAAGCGCGCCGCGAGCATGAACGCCGGCGACGTCAAGAGCCAGGCGGCGGCCGACCAGGCGCTTTCCGGCGCGCTCGGCCGGCTGATCGCCATTTCCGAGGCCTATCCGGACCTGAAGGCCGACGCCAATTTCCGCGAGTTGCAGGCGCAACTCGCCAACATCGAGGACGAGATGCAGATGGCGCGCCGCTACTACAACGGCACGGTGCGCGACCTGAACACCGCGATCCAGACCTTCCCGAGCGTGCTGGTCGCCAACATGTTCGGCTTCCGTCCCGAGGCGTTCTACGAAATCGAGGACCGCGCCGCCGCGCAGATACCGCCCAAGGTCTCGTTCTGAGGCGCGCGCCATGCGACGCATAGCCGGTCTCGTCGTCGGTCTGCTGCTCGCGCTTTCGCCGCTGGCTTCGGCCGGCGCCGAGGAGCGCATCCTGCGCTTTGTCTCCGACGTGAACGTGCAGAAGAACGGCGATCTCGACGTGACCGAGACCATCCGCGTGCAGGCGGAAGGCAACGAGATCCGCCGCGGTATCCTGCGCGATTTCCCCACCACCTACCGCGACGACAAGGGCGGTTCGGTCGTCGTCGGCTTCGACGTCGAATCCGTCACCCGCGACGGCCAGAACGAACCTTTCGCGATCGAGCAGCTTTCGAACGGCAAGCGCATCCGCATCGGCTCGGCCGACACGCTGCTTTCGCCCGGCCCGCACGACTATGTCATCCGCTACCGCACCACGCGCCAGATCAGCTTCTTCGACGGTTTCGACGAGCTCTACTGGAACGCCACCGGCACCGGCTGGACCTTCCCGATCGACGTCGCCGAGGCGCGGATCACGCTGCCGGAGGCGGTCCCCTTCGGCAACACGGCGATCTATACCGGCCAGCAGGGCGAGCGCGGCCAGGACGCCGAGGTCGTCTCGAAGGAGCCGGGACGGATCGTCTTCCGCACCACCGCGCCTCTCCCCGCTCACAACGGCCTGACCGTCGCCGCCGCCTGGCAAAAGGGCGTCGTCGACACGCCGAGCCAGGGCCAGCGCACGGTCTGGTGGCTTCACGACAATATAGGCGCCATCTTCGCCCTGCTCGGCGCCGTCGGCGGGCTGCTCTATCTGTTCCAGGCCTGGCGCAAGGCCGGCCGCGACCCGAAGCCCGGCCCCGTCATTCCGCTTTTCACGCCGCCGGAGGGCCTTTCGGCCGCCGCGACGCGCTACGTCTCCGAAATGAGCTTCGACGACCGCGCCTTCACGGCGGCGATCCTCGATCTCGGCGTCAAGGGCCAATTGAAGATCGCCGACAGCGGCAAGACCCTGGTGGTGAGCCGCACGCCGGGCGGCAAGCCGATCGCGGCGCCCGAGACGGCGGCGGCGCAGGCGCTTTTCCGCAGCCGCGGCGAGATCTCGCTGGTGCAATCGAACCACGCGACGCTTTCGAACGCCAAGGCGACGCTCGCGAAGGGCCTCGCCAAGGCCTATTCCGGCACCGTCTTCAACATGAACAGCGGCTGGCTGACGGGCGGCGTGCTGATCACGCTGGCCGCTTATGTCCTGGCCGCGATCGGCCTGGTCATCGCGATGGGCGAGAACGGCATGGTCGCCGCCTTTAGCCTGGTGTTCCTGTCGGTCCCCTCGATCGTCGTCGGCCTGACGCTGCGCTCGCTGCGCGGCAGCCCCTGGTACAAGCGGATCTTCGCCCTGCTCTTCACCGGCATCTTCGCGCTCGCCTTCGGCGGCGCCGGGCTCGGCGTCTTCCTGAGCGCCGTGCGCGGCCCGCTCGACCTCGCCGTGCTGGTGCTGCCCTTCGCGCTGCTGCCGATGCTGGCCTCCGCCTTCTCGTGGATGCGTTCGCCGACGCCGGAGGGCCAGAAGCTGCGAGACGCCATCGCCGGCTTCCGCCAGTATCTCGGCATCGCCGAGGAACATCGGCTGGAGATGCTGCATCCGCCGGAGAAGACGCCGGAGCTGTTCGAGCGCTATCTGCCCTATGCGGTGGCGCTCGACGTCGAGAATGCCTGGGCGAAGAAATTCGCCGGCGTGCTGGCGGCCGCCGGCGCGACGGCCGCGGTTTCAAGCTGGTATCTCGCCAGCAACAACCGCAGCGCCACCGACCTTGTCGACCGCCTTGGCTCCGGCCTGTCGCAGACGGTCGCCTCCGCCTCGACCGCCCCGGGCTCAAGCTCGGGCTCCGGCGGCTTCAGCGGCAGCAGTGGCGGCGGTTCATCGGGTGGCGGCGGCGGCGGAGGCGGCGGTTCCGGCTGGTAAAGGAACCGGTTCGGAGAAAAATCGCCGCCCCCTGTCGAAAGCGGTATCGCCCGTTCGTCGCTCTTGCATAGCGCATCGTTTCGGGAGGGACCGAACCATGGACACACCGGCACTCAGAACCACAGCCATCCTCATCGCCCGGCTGATCTTCGGCGGCGTCTTCGTGATGGCCGCCACGTTCAAGTTCGTCGACATCAATGCGACCGCCGGCTACATCGCCTCGGCGGGCTTCCCGTTCCCGCTGTTCCTCGCCTGGGTCGCCGCGATCTTCGAGACGGTGCTGGCCCTGGCCCTGCTGACCGGGGCGTTCTTCTCGGAGGCGGCCCTGCTGGCGGCGGCGTACATCCTCTTCCTGGCGCTCGCCTTTCATGGCCCGTCGCACTGGAGCGGCAACCAGGTCGACTTCGGCTTCTTCGTCGACCACTTCACCTTCATCGCCGGCCTGCTCTTCGCCGCCGTGCACGGCCCCGGCGAAAAGCTGGCGCTGCGGCTGTCCCCGCTCGGGAGGGCAAGAACGTCCCTCACCTCTCCCTGAGCGAGTGCTTCGAGGCGGCCCTTCGGGCCTCCTCAGCATGTCGATGATGAGGGGGCTGGAACGCCAGCTTGGGAAGCTGACGTTCCACCGCAGCCTATTTCTTCGCCTGCGGATGGCTGCCGGTGGCGACGCGGTGCTTGAAGCCGTCGAGGATCTTGGCCGCCAGCGCCTCGTAGTCGCCGTCGAAGTGGTGGCCGCCGGTCGTCTTGATCAACTCGACGCCGCTGCCTTCGAGCTTCGGACAGGCGGAATCGTCCTCTTCCTCGCCATAGACGCACTGCACCAGCGCCGGCTTGATCAGCTTCAGGTCCGGCAGGGTCTGGCCCTCGCTGGAACTGGTGCCGAGGAACTCGCCGACCGAAACCTCGTAGTCGACCGCCTCCGACAGGCCGAGCAGCGACAGCTGCGAGACCATGTCCTTGGCGTCGGGCGGCAGGCGGTTATAGGCGGCTGGCAGCACGTCGGCGCCGAAGGAATAGCCGATCAGGATGACATGATCGACGCCCCACCGCTCGGTATAGGCCTCGATGATGCGGGCGAGGTCTGCCGAGGTCTGCTCCGGGGTCTTCTTCGACCAGAAATAGCGCAGCGAGTCGACGCCGACGGTCGGGACGCCTTCCTTCTGGAGCGTCTCGGCGACAGACTTGTCGATGTCGCGCCAGCCGCCATCGCCCGAATAGACGATCGCCAGCGTGTCGAGCTTCGCAGTCGCCGGCAGCTCGATGAGTTGCAGGTCGGCGAGCGGGTCGGAATCGGTCGATTTCGGCACCAGGAGGTGCTGCAGGCGGTCGAGCAGCGCGGCGCGCGCATCACCCTGGACCGTCTTGTCCTTGAGCTTGAAGCCCTGCTTCTGCAGATCGGCGACATGCGCCTTGCCGTCGGCGGGTGCGGCGGCGGTGTAGATCACGTCGACCGGATTGGCGGGATCGCCCTGTTCCAGGCCATAGGTGACGCCGCCGGCGACTTCGGTGCGCGGTGCGTCGGTGCACAGCGCCTTGACCAGCGGCAGCGCGAGCGCCGGATCGACGGCGACGGTGCGGCCGACGGTGGCGTCCGGCGTCTGCGCCGCGAGGTCGAGCGCCAGCGCGCCGGCGGTGCCGATGCCGGCGATGACGGGCGAATGATAGATGTTGGTGCCGAGCTGGCGCTGGATCTGATGGCTCAGATCCTCGATGTCGCCGACGACGTAGACGCAGTCCTCGCCCTTGTCGGCCTCGAGACCCGCCAGGAACTTCGGCGTGTCTATGCCGACGACGATGGCGCCCGCATCCCGCAGGCTCTTGGCCGTGGTCTCGTCCTCGGGCGTCCAGCCCGCCTTGTCGGAGAACAGGAAGACGGCGCCGGTGACGGTCTCGGTCGGCAGCAGGATCTCCGGCTTGCCGAGCAGGCCGGTCGTGAAGCCGTCCGCCTTCGGCGCCGCGTCGGCGGCGGGCGCGTCCTGCGCCAGCGCCGGCAGCGGAGCGCAGGCAAGCACCGTCGCGAAGAGCCAATTCCGGATCATTTACCAACCACTCCCTTGAGCCCGCCACTGATCAGCACTGTCACGTCGGCCAGCGCGAGCGCCGGCGACATGCCCCCGGATACGGCGATGTACCGGGGCTGCCATTGGGGCTGGAACTTGGCCTTGAAGGCCCGCAGCCCATGAAAATTGTAGAAGCGTTCGCCATGCTCGAACACGGCCCGGCCCATCCGGTGCCAGAACGGCGCCGCAGGGCTCTCGGAAAGGCCGGAAAGCGGCGCCATGCCGAGATCGAAGCGGTGATAGCCCTGTTCCTTCAGATGCAGCATGAGGCTGATGAACAGGAATTCCATCGTGCCGGCAGGCACCTCCGGCTCGAACCGCATCAGGTCGATGGTCGCCTCCTGCTTCATCCCCGTCATCATCACGGTGGCGAAGGCGACGATGCGCCCGTCGCGCCGCACGATGGCGGCCGGCTGCGCCATCACATAGGCGCGGTCGAAGGCGCCGAGCGAGAAGCGCTTCTCGCGGGCGCGGTGCTCGGCGAGCCAGAGGTTGGAGATCCGCTGCAGGTCGTCGATCGACTGCTCGACCTGATCCGGCTCGAGCAGCTCGAAGCTCAGGCCCTCGCGCTGGCTGCGGTTGAAGGCATGGCGCAGGCTGGCGCGCTTGGCGCCCTTCAGGTCGAAGTTCTGCAAATCGACCTGTGCCGCCTCGCCGAGCTTGTAGGCGCGCATGCCGGCATCGGCATAGAGCGCGAGGTTTTCCGGCATCACCTGGTAGAACATGGCGCGCCCGCCCGCCGCCCGCGCCATCTCGACGAACTGCCAGATCAGGCCCGGCCAGGACGAGCGCGGCCCGATCGGATCGAAAAGCGCCACCCAGGAATGGGCCTGGCGGCCGAACATGATGAAGGCGCGGCGGTCGTCCGAAAACAGCAGCGTCTTGTCGCCCATGCGAACGAGGTTGGCGTCCGGGTGCGGCTGCGCCGCCAGGATCCGCACGGCTTCGGCAATCTCTTCCGGCTCGGGCTGGCCGGTCTTGCCCTTGGAGGCGCGCAGCAGCGACCACGCGGCGAAGGAGCCGGCGGCGATGACGACGCCGAGCAGCGCGCGCAGGCTGCGCGGCGCCTCTTCCGAGAACTCGAACTGCCACCAGAGCTGGTTCGAATATTCGACGTCGCTGTAGACGAAGAACATCACGGCCGCCGCCGTCACGATCACGGTGGTGATCGCCAGCAGCCAGCCGGGCGTCAGCCGCTGGTGCAGCAGCGAGGCCGGCCGGTTGAATTCGCGCCGCGCCGCCAGCAGCGCGATGAACAGCAGCGCCAGCGCGATCGACTCGCTGATCGCGAGCGCCTTCAAGAGCGACAGCATGACCGCCGCACCGACCGCCACCACCGCGGCCCACCAGGCGCCGTCGAGCCGGTGCGCCAGGCCGCGCGCGATCACGATCAGGCCGAGGCCGAGCACGCTTTCGAGGAAATGCGCGCCTTCGAGGATCGGCAGCGGCAGCAGGTCGGAGAGCAGGTCGAGCCGCTGGTCGGCGGCGGGCGTGACGCCGGAAAGCACGAGCACGGCGCCGAGGGCGAAGGTGAGCGTCGCCAGCACGCGCGGCGAAAGCTGCGCGCCGGCCCTAAGAACGCGCGAGGCCTGTGCCCCGGACGCGGCGCGGCGCACCTCCATGCCGGTGACGAGGCCGGAGGCGACGAGGAGCGGCACGCCGTAGTAGATCACGCGGTAGAGGATCAGCGCCGACAGCACCTGATCGACCGAGGCGGTCCTGCCGACGACGGCGATGATCACCGCCTCGAACACGCCGAGGCCGGCCGGCACATGACTGGCGACGCCGAGGCCGATCGCTACCGCATAGACGGCGACGAAGGCCGGCAGGCCGACATCGGTCTGCGGCAGCAGGACCCAGAGCACCGCGGCGGCGGCCGAGACATCGACGAGGGTGGCGGCGAACTGCGCCAGCATGAGGCCGGGGCGCGGCAGCGGCACGGACAAGCCGCGCCAGCCGATGCGGCCATTGCCGAAAGCGGAATAGGCGAACAGGCCGGCCATCAGCACCAGGATGAGCCCGCCCAACACCCTGAGCAGGGTCGGCGGCAGCGACAACGGATCGGCGAGATCATGGGCGGCGAAGGTGAGGCCGAGCCCGGTGACGCCCGCGAGGCCGATGCCGAAGGCGACGGTGACATAGGCGACCACCTTGGCGACGTCGGAGGGCTCGAAGCCGAGCCGGGCGTAGAAGCGGAAGCGGATGGCGCCGCCGGTCAGCGGGCCGAAGCCGGCGGTATTGCCCACCGCGTAGGCGCAGAACGCCGTCAGCGCGACGATCGGATACGGGATCGCGCGGCCGAGATAACGCAGCGCCGAGAGGTCGTAGATGCTGAGCGCGAGGAAGCTCAGCGCCGTGAAGCCGAGCGCGGCGGCGATCGCCCAGACGGGCGTCGCATGCAGCGTGTCGAGCACGTCATTGTAGTCGACCTCGGCGATCAGCTTCGAGATGGCGAGCCAGACGAGGACGACGACGACGATACCGGCGAGCGCGGTGATGGCCGGCCGCCAGGGCGTCAGAACGGCCTTCCAGCGCTCATAGTGGGAAGGCTCGACCTCGTCCGCCTCATTCGGGACGTTGAAGGCCTCGACATCGTCGGGCATGGCTTCCCGCCTCGACCCGGAAGAGTTCCGGCTTGCCGGACGGCTCTTCGCTTCCGGAGGGCTTTCGGCGTTCGGAACGGACATCATGGCGCTTTGGGTCATCGTGGACTTCGCAACTCCGGCCGGGTTCGGACCCATACGTCCATACCGCCGCAGCGCTGCCTTCTCCTTGCATCCTACAGCAAGCTTGAAGAGCTTCAATTCTGGCTGCATTGAGGCCGATGCGGACTTCCGGCCCACCCGCACAAAATATTGACATGTGATTAGGCGCCATATTAGAAGGCGCCATATGATTACGCTCGAACAGAAACACCTCGCACTTCTCGATGAAGCCCGGCAGCGCGGCCAGACCGACATCGGCAACCTGCGCCTGTGCTTCGAATTGCTGACCCTCGCGGCCGCGATCGATCGCGACTGCGCCGCGCGGCTGGCGCCGCATCAGCTTTCCGAGGGAAAGTTCGTGCTGCTCTTCCTGCTTCGGGATCGCCCGGACGGATTGTCGCCGCATGAACTGGCGGAACGCGCCGGCGTGACGCGGGCGACCATCACGGGGCTGCTGGATGGCCTCGAGCGCGATGGCTTCCTCGCCCGCAACGCCATGGCCGAGGACCGCCGGCGGGTCGCTGTTCGGCTGACCGGCAAGGGAGAGGAAATGGCGGCGACGCTGTTTCAGGAGCACACCCGCTGGATCGACACGCTGCTGGCGGATCTCAGCGACGACGAACAGCGCGTCCTCAGCGGTCTGCTGCGGCGCGTCTGGCTGGCGACGGATAGTGGATCCGGCGATCGCACTGCCTGACCCGCCCAATCGCAGCAGGCCCCTTTCGTCACGACGGGGGCCATGAGACGACCTACCCAAGGAACCAACAAATGACGCAGTATCTGGCCGAGCTCTATTCGCCCAAGCCAGCCTGGATCGCACTCGATCCGGCGGACAAGCAGCAGTTCTTCGAGGCGATCGGCGCCGGCATGGCCGCCCTGTCGGAATTGGGCATCGAGGCCCTCGCTTTCGGCGAAACCGACGCGACCAAGCTCCACCCGGCGTCGCAGTCGTTCTTCGCCATCTGGCGCCTTGCAGACGAAGCGGCGCTGGATGCGCTGCTCGACGGCATCGCGGCGTCCGGTTGGCACGATTACTTCGACACGATCAATGCGGCGGGGTCCGCCACCGACCTCGTTCGCCACATGGGCAGACTGGCCGCCGCCACGGCC
>NZ_JAPKNK010000017.1:0-53281 GCF_026343855.1 Kaistia nematophila
GTCGACGGAGCATCATCCGCCGATGATGGAGCGAACCTATTCCGCCGGCGCCGTCGGGGAGGGGCGTTCTTCGCCCTCGGCCGTCCGGATCTTCCTGGTCTTCCTGCGCCTCGGCTGCACCTCGTTTGGCGGGCCGGTCGCGCATATCGGCTATTTCCGCGATGCCTTCGTGCGCCGGCTGCGCTGGCTGGACGAAGCCTCCTTCGCCGATCTGGTCGCGCTCTGCCAGTTCCTGCCGGGACCGGCCTCCAGCCAGGTCGGGATGGGCATCGGCCTCGAACTAGCGGGGCTGCGTGGCGCCATCGCCGCGTTTCTCGGCTTCACCCTGCCATCCGCCGTCCTGATGGGGCTGTTCGCCTATGGTGTCGGTGCGGCGCATGGGCCGATCGATGCCGGCATCCTGTCCGGCCTCGCCATCGTCGCCGTCGCCGTGGTGGCGGAAGCGGTGCGCGGCATGGCGCGGTCGCTGGTGACGGGCCGGGCTGGCATGACCATCGCGCTGGCCGCGCTCATCGCCGCATTGCTTTGGCCCGGCAGCCTCGCGCAGGTGGCGATCCTGCTCGCCGGCGGACTGGCGGGCTATGCCGTCGGCGGCGTCGACGGGGCCGACCTTCCCGCTGCCGCTCCCGCCGCGGCGGCAAAGGGACCGATGCCGCCCGCCTGGCTCGGCGGAGCCGCACTGGGGCTGTTCGCGGTGCTCCTCGTCGGCCTGCCCCTCCTCGCCGGGGCGACCGGCGCCCCGGTTCTCCATCTCCTGGAAGGGCTCTACCGCGCCGGCGCGCTCGTCTTCGGCGGTGGTCATGTCGTGCTGCCGCTTCTCAAGGAGAGCGTCGCCGCCGCCGGCTTCGTGCCGGAGACTGCGCTCGTCGCCGGCTATGGCGCGGCGCAGGCCATGCCGGGGCCGCTCTTCAGCCTCGCCGCCTATATCGGCGTCGCGGCGGCGCTGCCGACGCCCTGGCTCGGCGGCGTCCTGGCGACTTTAGCGCTGTTCGCGCCGGCTTTTCTGCTCGTTGTCGGCGTATTGCCGTTCTGGCGCGCGCTGCGCCGTGTCGCGCCGATCCGGCAAGCGCTCGGCGGCGTCAATGCCGCCGTCGTCGGCCTGCTCGCGGCGGCGCTCTATGATCCGGTCTTCACGACGGCCATCCACGGCGCACGGGACCTCGCCCTTGCCGTCGCCTGCTACGGCCTGCTTGTCGTCGCCCGCCTGCCGGCCTGGCTGGTGGTGCTCCTGGCGGCCGGCGGCGGCTGGATCATCGCCGGCTGAGAACCTTTGCCGGCAAGGTTGCCGCCGGCCCGGATTGCATGAATAGTGTCGAGGCTGGCCGTCGTGCCGGCCTTTTTCTTGCGGCCGGCGCTGCCGCCGGCCCAGATCTTCGACAAAGACTTCGTGCTTCCAGGGGAAATTTGATGCTGAGAAAATGGCTGCTCGCCTCCATTGTGCTGGCCGCGATCGTTGCGCCGGCCGCGGCCGACGACGTGACCGCAAAGATGCGGGAGGCGTCGAAGACGGCGCTGGCCCAGAAGGCCGGTGGCGTGGTCGAGAGCAACGTCAAGATCGCGCGCGGCGACGAGACGATCGTCGGCACGCTGGCGCTGCCGAAGGGCGTCGAGAAGCCGCCGGTCGTGCTGCTCCTGCATGGCTTCACCGGCAAGCGCGACGAGCTTGCCGTTGCCGGGACGGAGGAGGGGGTCTATTCGCGGACGGCGCGGCTCCTGGCCGAGCGCGGCGTTGCCAGCCTGCGCATCGATTTCGTCGGCTCGGGCGACAGCTCGGGCAAGTGGGAGGACACGACGACCTTCAGCCAGATCGCCGATGCGGTCGCCGCCTTCGACTGGCTGAAGAAGCAGGACAATGTCGACGCGGCCAAGATCCATGTCATCGGCTGGAGTCTCGGCGGCCTGGTTGCGTCCCATCTCGCCGCCGTCCGGCCGGTCGATACGGCGACGCTCTGGGCGCCGGTCGCCAATCCCGCCTTCAGCTTCGGCGTCGTGCTCGGCCAGGAGGCCGTCAACAAGGCGCTGGCGTCGAAGGATCCGAACGAGCTGATCGAGGGCACGTTGCCCTGGGGCGCCAAGACGACGCTGAAGGTGTCGTTCTTCAAGTCGCTGTTCGCGACCGATCCGGTCGCGGCGATGGCGCAGTATGGCGGGCCGCTGCTGGTGATCGTCGGGACGCGGGATACGGTGGTGACGCCGCAGCCCGCCGCCGGCCAGCTCTTCCTCGATTATCACAGCGGCGAGGAAGGCCTGATGGTGCTCGATACCGACCATGGCTTCGACGCCTTCACCGGGCCGGCGACGCTGGACGAGATGGTCGGCGCGACGCTTAGCTTCATCGAGGCGCACTGACGGGCTCTCGCGCGCCGGCGGAACCATGCCGCCGGTGCGCGTCTATTCGAGCGCGACGTGCTGCGCAGGGCCCTTCTGCGGCTTGTAGCGCATGAAGGCGAGCAGCGGGATCGTCGCCAGCGTCACGAACATCATCAGCTTGAAATCGTCGATATAGGCGATGAAGGCGGCGTCGCGGGTGATGACGCCATTGATCTTCGCCAGCGCCTCGAGATTGCCGGCTGCCGCGTCGGCGGGCATGGCCGGATTGAAGGGCGTTACATGGCCGGCGAGGACTTCGTGGCCGATCTGCGTGTTCTGTGACAGCAGGGTCGCCACCAGCGACACGCCGATCGACGAGCCGAGGTTGCGGACGAGGCTGAACAGGCTGGCGGCGTCGGTGCGCCAATGCGGCGGCAGCGTCGCGAAGGCGATTGTCGAGAGCGGCACGAAGACGAAGCCGAGGCCGAAGCCCTGGATGATGCCGGTCGTCATGAAGGGCGTGGCGCTCATCTGCGGCGCCCAGGTCGTCATCTCGTAGAGCGACCACGTCGTTGCGCCGAGGCCGATCAGGATCAGGATGCGCGGGTCCACCTTGCCCATCAGCCGGCCGACGACGATCATCGCGATCATCGTGCCGACGCCGCGCGGCGCCAGGATCATGCCGGTCGTCACCACCGGGTAGCCGTAGAGGTTCTGCAGCATCGGCGGCAGCAGCGCCATCGTCGCCAGCAGGATGATGCCGATGATGAAGATGAAGATCAGCCCGGTGACGAAATTGCGGTCCTTGAAGATATGCGGATCGATGAAGGTGTTCTTGGCCGTCGCCATGTGAATGGTGAACACCCAGAAGCCGATCGCCATCAGCGCCAGTTCGATCAGGATCTCCGGCGAGGAGAACCAGTCGAGCTGCTCGCCGCGGTCGAGCATCATCTGCAGGGCGCCGATGCCGAGGCTCAGGAAGGCGAAGCCGAAGAAGTCGAACTTGCGTTCCCGCAGCGGGCCTTCCGGCATGAAGGCGCCGATGCCGAGAAAGGCGATGATGCCGACGGGCAGGTTGATGAAGAACACCCAGCGCCAGTTGAAGGCGTCGGTCAGCCAGCCGCCGAGCGTCGGGCCGATGATCGGGCCGACCATGATGCCGGCGCCCCACATCGCCATCGCCTGGCCGTGCTTTTCCTTCGGGTTGATGTTGAGCAGCACGGATTGCGATAGCGGCACCAGCGCCGCGCCGAACAGGCCCTGAAGGATGCGGAAGCCGACCATCTGGGTCAGGCTGCCGGAAAGGCCGCAGAGCATGGACGCGACCGTGAAGCCCGCGACGCAGGTCATGAACAGCCGCTTGATGCCGATCCGGTCGGCGATCCAGCCGGTGATCGGCGTGGCGATGGCGGCGGCGACGATGTAGGAGGTCAGCACCCAGGTAATGGTGTCCTGGGCGGCACCGAGCGAGCCCTGCATCGAGGGCAGCGCGACATTGGCGATCGTCGTGTCGAGCACCTGCATGATGGTCGCAAGCATGATCGACACGGTGATGAGGCCGCGATGCGGAACGGCGGTCGGCGAGGCGGGCGCGTTCATTGTGGCGACTCTCCGGGACCCGCGGGCTTAGTGGGTCGTGGGGGCTTCCGCAGGCGCTTCGCTATTGGCTGCCACGGCATGGCCGAAGCCGGGCAGGGTCCGCTTGTAGCCGGTATCGACCTCGACCGTCGCGCTCAAGCCGGTGCGCAGCGTCGAGAAATCGACGGGGCCGTCGAGGCGCAGCCGCACGGGCACGCGCTGCACGACCTTCACCCAGTTGCCCGAGGCATTCTGGGCCGGCAGCAGCGAGAAGGCCGAGCCGGTACCGGCGTCGATTGATTCGACATGCGCGGCGAACGGGCGGTCGGGATAGGTGTCGAAGGTCACGGTCGCCGATTGCCCCACCTTCATGTGGGTCAGGTCGGTTTCCTTGAAATTCGCGGCGACATAGGTGGTCGCCGTCTCGACCAGGCTGAGCAGCGCCGTCGGGGCCATCGCCGGATTGGTGACGTACTGGCCGACGCGCAGGCGGTCGGTCTGCGATACGACGCCGTCGTCGGGCGCGAACACGCTGGTTTCCTTGAGCGCCAGCGCCGCCGTTTCCTCGGCAACCTTGGCCTGCAGGACGGTCGGGTGCTGGTCGGTCTGGATGTTCGGATCGCCGCCGAGCGCCGTCAGCGCGCCCGCGACCTTCTCGCGCGCCTGCGCCACGACCTGCTCCGCCAGGCGGAGATTGTTCTGGGCGGTGTCGAAGTCCGCATTGGACGTGACGCCGCGATCCAGCAGGTCCTTCTGGCGCTGGAAGGTCTTCTGGCGATAGGCGAGGCTGTCCTCGGCGGATTGCTGCTCGGCCAGGGCCTGCTGGTAGTTGGAGCGCAGCTGCTCGACCTGCAGCTTGGCGACGGCGACTGCCGCCTCGGCCTGACGTAGCGCGAGCTTGTACGGCTCGGGATCGATGCGGAAAAGCAGGTCGCCCTTCTGCACATGGTCGTTCTCGTTGACGGCGACCTCGACGATGCGGCCCGACTGGTCGGCCGTGATGGTCACGCGGTCCTGCTCGAGATAGGCGTTGTCGGTCGAGGCATAGCGCCCGCCCGTCAGCCAGAGATAGCCGCCGCCGACGGCAAGCACCACGGGCAGCGCCAGCATCAGCAGGAAACGGCCGCCGCGCTTCTTCTTCTGCGGCGTCTCGACGACGGTCAATTGCGGAACGCGGGGGAGATCCTTGCTGGGTTCTGCCGTCTCGCGCGCGGCTGGCTCGGCGCTCATATCAAAGCCTTCTGGGGGACTTTCGTTGCCGGGGGCTTGGCAGTCGATGTCTTGGCAGCCGATGTCTTGGTGGTTGCGGCCTTGGCCGTCGAAGCCTTGACGCCCGCGGCCCTGGAGGCGACCGTCTTGGCCGACGCATCCTTCGTCGCCGCGTCGTTGGCCACAACGTCGCTTAAAGCGTCCGAGCCTGCCTGATCCACGCCTCGGCCCGCCATGTTGCAGCGGATCCGGCTCAACAGGCAGATCAGCGTTTCCGCCTCTTCTGCGGTGATGCCCTCGAGCGCGGTGTCGATCACCTCGTTGCCGATCGTCTTCATCTCGTCCAGCAGCGGGCGGACGCTCTCCGTCAGATGCAGGCGGCGGGCGCGGCGGTCGGCCGGGTCAGGCACGCGGGCGACATAGCCGAGCGCTTCCAGCCGGTCGATGTGGCGGGAAAGAGTGATCGGCTCGACGTCCAGGGCTTCCGCGACCGTGGCCTGGTTCGATCCCTCATTGTGGAAGAGATAGGCCAGCACCTGCCACTGCGCCCGGGTCAGACTGCAGCTCTGCGCACGTTGATCGAACGCCCGCCGCACCAGCCGGGCGACGTCGTTGATCAGAAAGCCGAGATGCTTTTCAGAGGGCGGAGTATTCATGGCTCTTATATAATAAGCTTGCGCATATGACGCAATGTGAGTCTGAGATGCGGAAAGGCGGTCAAACAGCAGATATAGTGGATTTTGCCGGCGAAGCGGGGTAAATCGATTCAACCCGCTACATTCTCCGCTTGAACGATCCCCGCATGCACACCGAACTCGCATTTTATGCCGCGGCCGTTCCCGCCGTGGCGCTCGCAGGCCTGTCAAAGGGCGGCTTTGGCGGCGCGATGGGCATGCTAGCCGTTCCCGTGCTGGCGCTGGTGATCTCGCCGGTGCAGGCGGCCGGCATCATGCTGCCGATCCTGCTCGTGATGGACGTGATCAGCCTCTATTTCTACCGTCGGATCTTCGACCGGCCGACGCTCGCGGTCATGTTGCCGGCGTCGGTCGTGGGCATCGCCGTCGGCTGGGCCACCGCCGCCTATGTGAAGGAGGATTTCGTCCGCCTGCTGGTGGGGCTGATCTCCATCCTCTTCGCGCTGAACTACTGGTTCGGCGACCGCCTGCGGGCGAAGCCGGCGGAGCCGAACGGCGCCAAGGGCTCGTTCTGGGGCCTGCTCGCCGGCTTCACTTCCTTCGTCAGCCATGCCGGCGCGCCGCCCTTCCAGATGTATGCGCTGCCGCTGCGGCTCGACAAGCAGGTCTTCGTCGGCACCTCGGTGATCTTCTTCGCCGTCACCAACGCCGTGAAGCTGGTGCCCTATTTCTTCCTCGGCCAGTTCGACGCCGCCAATCTAGGCACGGCGGCGGCGCTGTTCCCGCTCGCGGCGCTGACGACTGTGCTCGGAATCTGGATCGTCCGGGTCATCGACCAGACCCTTTTTTACGGGCTCTCCTATCTCTTTGTCTTCGTCATCGGCCTGAAATTGACCTTTGACGGAGCCATGTCGCTTTTCATGCATTGAAATCCGGCATCTGCCGCCGCACGCTCGCCTTGTTCGCCGGCTAGGCGATCGAGGTTCTCATCGGCTCCTGTAAACTGAGGCCCCCGGGTGCATCGAGCATTGTCCACGTCCATGCCGCGCGACTATCGGATCGATTTCTTCCGAGGCCTCGCGCTGATTTCTATCTTCGTGAACCACATCCCGGGCAATCTATACTCCAACTTCACCCACCGGAACTTCGGGTTGTCGGACGCGGCGGAGATCTTCGTGCTGCTCGCCGGCATCTCGGCGGCGCTGGCCTATTATCCGCGCTTCGTGTCGGGGCAGGCTGGGCAGTCGATGGGTCGGGTCGGCAAGCGCATCGGTACGCTCTATGTCGCCCATCTCGCCTCCATCGCCTGCGGCTTCGCGCTTTATGCCGGCGCGGCGCTCTGGCTGCAGGAACCGGGCCTGATGCTTCCCGACGAGCGCCACTGGATCGTCGAGCAGCCTGTGGAGGCGTTGGCGGGCATGGGCCTGCTTACCTACCAGACCGGCAATTTCAACATCCTGCCGATGTACATGGTCATGATGGCGATGCTGCCCGTGATCATGCTGCTCGCCCGCGTGCGCCTGTCTCTGGTGCTGGTCGTGAGCTTCTTGCTTTGGGCGGTCGCCAATGCCTGGCGCATCACCCTGCCGAGCTTTCCCGGCCAGGGCGGCTGGTATTTCAACCCCTTCACCTGGCAGATCCTGTTCGTGATCGGCTTCGTCGGCGGTATCCTGCTGCGCCGGGGCGTCCGGCTTCCGGTGTCGCGGCCGCTTTATGGCCTGGCGGTGCTCTACCTGGTTGCTTCCGCCATCCTGGTCTTCGCCCATCTCTGGGACTATTTCCCGTCATTGCCCGAATGGGTGTGGCTATCGGGCTTCAACAAGAGCTGGGTTGGCATTTTCCGCCTGCTGCATGTGCTGGCGATCGCTTATGTGGTGATCTACAGCCCGCTGCCTGCCTTCCTGCAGGGCTGGCTCGACGAAAGCAACGCGATCGTCCGCCTTGGCCGCCACACACTGCCGGTCTTCTGGGTCGGCACTATCCTGAGCGTTGCCGGCCACATCGTCCGCGAAAGCGTGTTCGGCCTGCCGAACGATCCGACCTTCACCGCCTTCGGCGCCATGCTGGACACGGTCCTGATCGGCACCGGGCTCTGCATCCTGTTCGGGCTCGCCTGGTATCTCGACTGGACGCGGACCCAGCCGAAGGGGCGCCCGATCCTCGATGCCGGCGAGCGGGCCGCTTCGCCTTCCCGCGTCGTGCCGGCGGAGTGATCCGCATAAAGCAAAGGCGCCGCGATCGATCGCGGCGCCTTGCTTGACCCTTTCGTCATCAATCAGTGAATGGTCTTGTTTACCTTCAGTCGGGCGATCTCGTCCTTGAGCTGCAGCTTGCGCCTCTTCATGGCCGCCAGTTCAAGCGTGTCGGCGCTCGGATGGCTGAGGGCCTCGTCGATTTCCCTGGAGAGGGCCTCGTGACGGCGCTCCAGCTCGGCAAGATGCGATTCGATGGACATTAATATTGCCTCCCTTCGTGATCGATGACGGCACCTGATCGTGCCACAGACGCGGGTTGCTGTGAACCGGCTTATAAACCGGAGGCCCCCGCAGGAGGTCCGCCAGACGGCCGGCACTCTCTGGATCTGTGGCCTTTGGCCGCCCGCTTCAAGGGGGCAAGGCGTGATAGATGCACTCGCGCCCGTTCGACCGAGCATGTATCGTCTCGGTTCCGGCGCCGAAAAATGGGCCGGGCGGAGCTCGGTAAGGTTGGGGCGTATGACCGAGGAAGAAGAGCGGGAAATTCGGTTCGAACTGGCGCGGTTGCGGCAGGAGCACAGCGATCTCGACGCTGCGATCTCCGTCATGTCGGAAACCGGCCGTGCAGATCCGTTGCGGATTCAGCGCCTTAAGAAGCGCAAGCTGGCGCTGAAGGACCGGATCGTCGCGCTGGAGGATCAGCTCCTGCCGGATATCATCGCCTGACCGCAGGCAATGCCCTCGAGCAGCAGCCGATCGGCCGCCGCGATCACCTGGTCGGCCGTGGCGCCGGGTTCGATCATCACGACGGATGAGCGGGTGGCGATGCCGGCTCCCGCCGGGAAGCCCTCTTCGAGGGCGGCGATTGCGCGCTGCAGTCCCTGCACGCGGTGGCCGCAATCGGCCGGCGTCGAATTCCAAAGCACGACGGCGAACTGCTCGTTGCCGGTCCGCGCCGTGACGTCGCAGGAGCGGATGCCGGCGCGCAGCGTGTCGCCGATCTGGCGCAGGGCGCGGTTGAGGCCGGCCTGTCCCTGGGCGGCGCGGATGGCGTCCATGCCATCGATGTCGATCAGGCCGACGCCGCAGGTCATCGGATAGCGTGCCTGGAAGGCGATGGCCCGCTCGATCTCGCGCGTAAAGGCGCGTCGGTTGAAGAGGCCCGAAATCGGCTCCTCGGCGGCTTCGACCTCGAGCGCCGCGATGCGGTGCTGGCTGGCGTCGAGCGCGCGGCGCAGCGCCGCCACCTCTTCCGAAAGCCGCATCACCAGCGAGCGCTGCTCCACCGGCAACTCCGTGGCCGGCTCGGCCGAAGAGGCCTCGCGTCGGCGCGCGAGCGGCGCCGGTTCGGTTCCGGGGGCGGCGATGGGGTTTGGTCGGAGGGCGGGTGCGTGGGCCATGGCGCGATTTTGCCCGCGCTTGGTTCAATTCTGGTTAACGACGGGTAAGGCTGTTTCGGTGCCTTGCGGCGAGGGCGTCCCTCTCTATAATCCGCGCCTTCCCGCAAGCCGGAGACGAGAACTTGGCAGACAAGACGGCGCCAGTCGCCATCATCATGGGCAGCCAATCCGATTGGCAGACGATGCGGCACGCCGCCGAGACGCTCGATGCGCTCGGTGTCGCGCATGACGACCGGATCGTCTCGGCGCACCGGACGCCGGACCGGCTGGTCGAATTCTCGAAGTCGGCGCGCGACAAGGGATACAAGGTCGTGATCGCCGGCGCCGGGGGCGCGGCGCATCTTCCCGGCATGTGCGCGGCGATGACGCCGCTGCCGGTCCTCGGCGTGCCGGTCGAATCGAAGGCGCTCTCCGGCCAGGACAGCCTGCTCTCGATCGTGCAGATGCCGGGCGGCATCCCCGTCGGCACGCTGGCGATCGGCAAGGCCGGCGCGATCAACGCGGCGCTGCTCGCCACGGCGATCCTGGCGCTCAACGATGCGCCGCTCGCCGCCCGTCTCGATGATTGGCGCGCTGCCCAGGCGGCGCGGGTTGCGGAAAGCCCTTCCGATGACGTCTGACAAGATGCTGCCGCCCGGCTCGACCATCGGCATTCTCGGTGGCGGGCAACTGGGCCGGATGCTGGCGACGGCCGCTGCCGAACTCGGCTTCCGCTGCCACATCTACTGCCCCGACGGCGAGAGCCCGGCCTTCGACGTCGCGGCGGCGCGCACCACGGCCGCCTATGAGAACCAGTCGGCGCTTGCCGCCTTCGCCGGTTCCGTCGATGTCGTCACCTATGAGTTCGAGAATGTGCCGGCCGCCACAGCCGCCTTCCTCGGCGATCAGGTCGACGTGCTGCCGGGGCCGCGCGCGCTCGCCGTCTCGCAGGATCGCTTGTCCGAGAAGGAGCTGATGCAGAGCCTCGACATTCCGGTCGCGCCCTTTGCCAGGATCGACGATCTCGCCGGGCTTGAGGCGGCGCTCGGGCAACTCGGGCGGCCGTCGATCCTGAAGACGCGCCGTTTCGGCTATGACGGCAAGGGGCAGGTGGCAATCCGTCCGGGCGACGATCCCGCCGCCGCCTTCGAGGCGATCGCCGGCAAGCCGGCCGTGCTCGAAGGTTTCGTTACCTTCGCGCGTGAGGTTTCGGCGCTGGTGGTGCGCGGCCGCAATGGCGAGACGGCGGTCTACGACATCGCCGAGAACGTTCACCGCAACCATATCCTCGCGACCTCCACGGTGCCGGCGCAGCTTTCGGCCACGACCGCCGGCGCCGCTCGGGAAATCGCCACCAGGGTGGCGGACGCGCTCGATTATGTCGGCCTGCTGGCCGTCGAGATGTTCGTCGTCGAGGACGCCGGCGTCGAGCGGCTGCTCGTCAACGAGATCGCGCCGCGCGTGCATAATTCCGGCCATTGGACACAGGATGGCTGCATCGTCTCGCAGTTCGAGAACCACATCCGCGCCATTGCCGGCTGGCCGCTCGGCTCGACCGAGCGCCATTCGAACGCGGTTATGACCAACCTGATCGGCGCCGAGGCGGACGAGTGGGCGACACTCGCCGCCGAGCCCGGCGCGCGGCTGCATCTCTACGGTAAGGCGGAAAGCCGGCCCGGCCGCAAGATGGGCCACGTCAACCGGATTTCGCCAAGGGTCGGGTAGGGCGAAGGACCCTCGACCCACCCCTCTGCCGTTTGCGGGAGAGGGGCATCCGGTCCGGTGCGCGTCGAGACCTGAATAGGCCAAGAGACCCTTTCCCGCATGCGGGAGAGGGTTGGGGGTGAGGGGCTTGTGTGTCCCGCAGGCGCCAGCCCACACCGCCCCCTTACAACGTCGTGCCTCGCCTCCCATATCAGCGCTTCTCCCCTAGGGGTGGCGTCGATGCCGCAAAGGCGCTATCGAAGGCGCCGATTTCCGTCCCGGAATTCCGTACCGTTTTCCGCCCAGAACAAAGACATTCGCCATGACAGAGCCGAAGACCGTCTATCCCGCCGCCGAGCCGTCGCCGTCCTTCCCCAAGATCGAGGAAGCGATCGGCGCGTGGTGGAAGGAGAACACGATTTTCGAACGCTCGATCGAGCAGCGTCGCGAGCAGGGCGCGTCGGAATTCGTCTTCTATGACGGACCGCCCTTCGCCAACGGCCTGCCGCACTACGGTCATCTCGTCACCGGCTTCGTGAAGGACCTCGTGCCGCGCTATCAGACGATGCGCGGCAAGGTCGTCGATCGACGTTTCGGCTGGGATTGCCATGGCCTGCCGGCCGAGATGCAGTCCGAGAAGGAACTCGGCGTCTCCGGCCGCATCGAGATCCTGAAATATGGCGTCGCCCGCTTCAACGAGCATTGCCGCAGCTCCGTCCAGCAGTTCACGGCGGACTGGGAATACTATGTCACGCGTTCGGCGCGCTGGGTCGATTTCAAGAACGACTACAAGACCATGGATCTCTCCTTCATGGAGAGCGTCATGTGGGCGTTCAAGCAGCTGCACGACAAGGGCCTGATCTATGAAGGCTACCGCGTCGTGCCCTATAGCTGGGCTGCGCAGACGCCGCTGTCGAACTTCGAGACCCGCCTCGACAATTCCTACCGCATGCGCCAGGACCCGGCGCTGACGGTCGGCTTCCTGCTCGACCCGCGCGAGGGCGACAACGTCCCGACGCGCCTGCTCGCCTGGACGACGACGCCCTGGACGCTGCCGTCCAACATGGCGCTCGCCGTGGCGCCCGACGCCGACTACGCCGTGCTCGAGAAGGACGGTGCGCGTCTGGTCATCGGCGCGCCCCTCGTCGGCAATTATGCCAAGGAGCTCGAGGGCTATGCCGAAGTCGGGCAGCTGAAGGGCAGCGACCTCGTCGGCCGCACCTATCAGCCGCTTCTGCCCTTCTTCGCGAACGAGAAGGCCAATGGCGCCTTCCGCGTGATCGGCGGCGACTTCATCGAGATGACCGACGGCACCGGCGTCGTGCACATCGCGCCCGCTTTCGGCGAGGACGACATGCGCGTCGGCCAGGAGCAGGGCATCCCGGTCGTCGACCCGGTCGATTTCGCCGGCAACTTCACCGATCTCGTTCCCGCCTATGCCGGCATGAACGTGTTCGACGCCAACAAGGAAGTGATCCGCGACCTCAAGCATCAGGGCGTCGTCCTGCGGCATGAGACCTATGACCACAACTATCCGCATTGCTGGCGCACCGATCAGCCGCTGATCTACAAGGCGCTGCGCTCCTGGTATGTGAAGGTCACGGCGTTCAAGGATCGCATGGTCGAGCTGAACCAGGGCATCGAATGGGTGCCGGGTCACGTGCGCGACGGCCTGTTCGGCAAGTGGCTGGAAAATGCGCGTGACTGGAACATCGGCCGCAACCGCTTCTGGGGTTCGCCGATCCCGGTCTGGAAGTCGGACGATCCGAACTATCCGCGTATGGACGTCTATGGCTCGCTCGACGAGATCGAGCGGGACTTCGGCGTGCGCCCGCACGACCTGCACCGTCCCTATATCGACGAGCTGACCCGCCCGAACCCGGACGATCCGACCGGCAAGTCGGTGATGCGCCGCGTCGAGGACGTGCTGGATTGCTGGTTCGAATCCGGCTCGATGCCGTTCGCGCAGGTGCACTACCCGTTCGAGAACAAGGACTGGTTCGAAGGCCACTTCCCGGGCGACTTCATCGTCGAATACGTCGCGCAGACGCGCGGCTGGTTCTACACGCTGATGGTGATGGCGACCGCCCTGTTCGACAAGGCGCCGTTCCGTTCGGTCGTGTGCCATGGCGTCGTGCTCGACGAGAACAAGCAGAAGCTGTCGAAGCGGCTCCGCAACTATCCGGACCCGATCGAGGTGTTCAACACTTATGGTGCCGATGCGCTGCGCTGGTATCTGGTGTCGTCGCCGCTGCTTTCCGGCGGCGATCTCGCCATGCCGAAGGACGGCCGCGCCATCGCCGAGACGGTGCGCCAGGTCATGCTGCCGATCTGGAACGCCTATTCGTTCTTCACGCTCTACGCCAATATCGACGGCATCAAGGGCCGGATGATCACGACCGCCGAGGCCGAGCTCGACCGCTACATCCTCGCCAAGACCGCGGACCTGATCCGCGGCATCGACGCGGCGATGGAGAGGCTCGATCTCGCCGGCGCGACCAGCGCGTTCCCGCCCTTCATCGAGGCGCTGAACAACTGGTTCATCCGCCGCTCGCGCGAGCGCTTCTGGAAGGCCGAGAAGGACGCCGACAAGCAGGCCGCCTACGACACGCTCTACACCGTGCTCGTCACGATGACGCGTGCCCTGGCGCCGTTCCTGCCGTTCCTGACCGAGCACATCCATCGCGCGCTGGTCGACGGCGAGAGCGTGCATCTGGCGAACTGGCCGGATGCCTCGGCGCTGGTCGACGACAAGGCGCTGGTCGAGCGCATGGACCTGGCCCGCACCGTCGCTTCCGCGGCGCTGTCGATCCGCACGGTCAAGAACCTGCGCACCCGCCTGCCGCTGCGCAGCCTCACGATCGCCCATCCGGGCTTCGAGAAGCTGGCGCTCTTGAAGGACGTCATCGCCGACGAGGTCAACGTCAAGGAAGTGGTCCTGGCGGCCGACCCGTCCGCGTTCGGCGAGGTCGTGCTCGCGGTCGATCCGAAGATTGGCAAGCGGCTCGGCAAGAACCTGAAGGACGTGCTCAACGCGGCGCGGGCCGGCCAGTGGGAAGACCTGGGCGGCGGCCGCTATGCGGTGGCCGGCCAGACGATCGAGCCGGGCGAATACGAGCTGCGCTTCAAGGCCAATGAAGGCCTCGACGCGGTCGCCTTCGACGGCGCCGCCGGCGTGGTCGTGCTCGATACGCATGTCGACGAGGCGCTGGAGCGCGAGGGCGTGGCCCGCGACTTCATCCGCCTGGTGCAGACGGCGCGCAAGGAGGCCGGCTTCAACATCGCCGACCGCATCCATATCGAGGTCAAGATCGCCAACGGCCTTGGCGGGGCGCTGGTCGATCATGCCGAGACGATCCGCGCCGAGACGCTGGCCGAAACGCTGCGTCCGACCAATGACCGGCCGGAAGGTTTCGTCTCGGAGACGAGCCTGCTCGACGAGCCGATCGAGATCGGCGTCCGCGTCGCACGCTAAGGCGCGACAGCGATTGAAGTTTTCGCCCGGCCGACCTACCTCGGCCGGGCGAAGTTTTTTCCGGCCCTTGCCGCCTGATTGGGGATTGCCATGACGCCCTTGTCCATTCTCGAACTCGTACGCGTGACGGAAGAGACGGATGCGCGGGGGGCGCTCGACAATGCCCGCGATCTCGCCGCCCATGCCGAAAGCTGGGGCTATAATCGCATCTGGGTGGCCGAGCACCACAACATGCACGGCATCGCCAGCGCGGCGACCTCGATCGTGCTGGCCCATATCGCGGCCGGCACCAAGACGATCCGGGTCGGGGCCGGCGGCATCATGCTGCCGAACCATGCGCCCTATATCATCGCCGAGCAGTTCGGCACGCTGGCGCGGCTGTTCCCCGGCCGCATCGATCTCGGCCTCGGCCGGGCGCCCGGCACCGATCAGCTGACATTGCGGGCCCTGCGTCGCTCGCCCAACAACGCCGACAATTTTCCGCAGGACGTCCTGGAATTACAGGCGTTTCTGGCACCCGCGGGACCGGATCAGCGCATCGTCGCCGTGCCGGCGGCGGGCACCGAGGTGCCGCTCTGGATCCTCGGCTCCAGCAATTTCGGCGCGATGCTGGCGGCCGAACTCGGCCTTCCCTATGCCTTCGCCTCGCATTTCGCACCGGACCTGCTGCTGCCGGCGCTGGAGATATACAGAAGCCGGTTCAAGCCGTCGGAACAGCTCGACCGGCCCTATGCGATGGTCGGCGTCAATGTGATCGCGGCGGAGACCGATGCCGAGGCGACGCGGCTCGCGACGACGCAGCAGATGTCGTTCGCGGATATCTTCAAGGGAGCGCGGGGGCTTTCCAAGCCGCCGATCGACGACATCGAGACCTATTGGGGGCCGATGGAGCGGGCGCAGGCGAAGCAGATGCTCGCCCGCTCGATCATCGGTTCACCGGCAACGGTTCGTGCCGGCATGGAGGCGCTGGTCAAGGAGACCGGCGCCGACGAGCTGATCCTCGTCTCGGACGTCTACGACCATGCGCAGCGGCTGCGCTCGGTCGAACTTATCGCCGAGGCGTGGGGGATCGGCGCCGGTTAACAGCGCCGATCCTGTTAGCGATCCGGTAACGGCGCGTTAGCGCGCCGCCTGCATCAGCGGATAGGAGCGGCGCACCGTCTCGGCGATGACGGCGGCGACCGCCGCCTTGATGAGATCGCCCGGCACGAAGATCATCGAACCCTTGGTCGCGTCCCAGAGCGACAGCTTGGCGACCATGGCGAGCCACGGGATGCCGATCAGGTAGACAACCACGACGCCGCCGATCACCGAGAAGACGAAGAACCAGACCGCATTCATCCGGCGCCAGTTCAGTTCGGTCAGCCAGCCGGTGACGAAGGCGGCGATCGGCCAGGACAGGATGAAGCCGGCGGTCGGGCCGAAGAACACCGACAGGCCGCCGGCGCCGCCGGAGAGCAGCGGCAGGCCGAGCGCGACCAGCAGCACGAAGAGCAGGATGGCGAGGCCGCCGCGCTTGGCGCCGATTAGGCTGCCCGCCAGCATGACGCCCAGCGTCTGCGCCGTGATCGGCACCGGCAGGAAGCCGACCTGGATCGCCGGCACCAGATTGATCGCGGCCATCAGCGCCGCGAACAGCGCGATATAGACGATGTCGCGGGTCGATACGTCCTTGCTCATCGGATGGGTCCCCTATCCCGATTGAATGTCAGTAGCTTGCTATCTTTTCGCGTTTTCTTCACGCGAACCGGTATCCACTTCGCTTGAAAACGCTTCAGCGCTCATAGCCGCGCGCCTCGATGGCGTCGGCGAGTTCGTCGGCGGATTTCAGCGTGCGGATGACGAGCGGCACGATCAGCGCCAGCGGATTGGCGGCGAGGCCGCGCGCCGCCTGCGCCTCGCGGATATGGCGGAATTCCTCCGAGATCAGCGGCACGAAGCGGATGGCGAGCGCGATGGCGAGCCCGACCTTCTCCGGATTGACGCCGAGCGGCTTTAGCGGCCGGAGGAGCCATTCGACCAGTTCCGCCATTTCCGACACCGGCGTCGTCAGCGTCACGGCGCTGGCAAGCAGGATCAGGGTGGCGAAGCGGCCGACCGCCAGAACGCCGTCCTCGATCGTACCGAACGCCAGGTGGAAGACGAAGACGAGGCCGAGCAGGATCGCGGGCCCGCGCAACTGCGCCATCAGCTGGCGCAACGGCGCGCCGGTCGAGAGATAGACCGCGAAGGCGACCGGCACGCTCAGGAGCGCGACGGGGATCGAGGGGACGACGAACAGCGCCAGCGAGACGACCAGCAGTCCCGCGACCTTGGCGCCGGCGGAGGCGCGGTGCAGCGGCGAGGTGCCTGGATGATAGAGCCCGATCGTCATTGCATCCGCGCGCGATAGAAGGGCAGCACCTCGCCAGGCAATCCGTCGGCGGCGATCCGGCCATCCTCGATCATCAGCACGCGCTCGAAACCGGAGATCAGGTCGAGGTCGTGGCTGACGACGAGGGTCGGATGCGGCAGCGCGTCGATGGCGGCGGCGACCCGGTTGCGGTTCCTTAGGTCGAGCAGGGTGGTCGGCTCGTCGAAGACGACGATTTCGGGATCGGTGACCAGCACGGCCGACAGCGCCACCAGCTGCTTCTCGCCGCCGGAAAGCAGATGCACCGGCCGCTCGCGCAGATGGTCGAGCTGGTAGCGGGCGAGGGCGGCGTCGATGCGGGCGTCGATCTCGTCCTTCGGAACCTTCCGCGCCTTGAGGCCGAAGGCGAGGTCCTCGGCGACGATCGGCATGACGATCTGGTGGTCGGGGTTCTGGAACACGAAGCCGACCTTGCGGCGGATCGCCTTGACGTCCTTCCGGGTGTCGACGCCGTCGACCAGCACGCGGCCGGCGCGCGGCACGACGAGGCCGTTCAGAAGCCGGGCGAAGGTGCTCTTGCCGGAGCCGTTGGCGCCGACGACGCCGATGCGCCGCTCCGGCAACGCCAGATCGATCCCGTCGAGGACGGGGCGGCCATCGAAGTCATGGCTGACCGCTTCGAGCACGATCATGGAAGTCGGCGTCCCCGCTGGCGGTTTGTGCGTTGCCGCATGCGATAGAGGCTGCGTCGCGCCGGGTCAATTGCAGCGATCCGCCACCGCCGCTACGTCGCTGTCCGGTAGGGCACATGGACCGGCGTGATGCCCTCGGCGCGCAGCACCACTTCCGCCGCCGCGCGCGCGTCTTCGCCGGCGTCGTGGTGATCGAACGAGAGCCCGAGATGCGCCTTGAGGCTGGCGAGCCCGTGTCCGCCATTGCCCTTCAGTTCGGGCCAGGCGATCCGGGCGACCTGGACGCTGTTGCGCCAGGACCAGCTCGGCGCCATGCGGCCGGCATTCGAGCAGGCGGCGGCGATGGCGCCGCTGTCGAAATGCGAGTGCTGGTAGATGATCGCGCCGTCGAGCGCCGCCTGCAGAACCGGCAGCACCTCGACGAAGGTTGGCGCGCCGCGCACCTTGGCTGCCGTGATCCCGTGCAAGCCGCTCCAGAGCCAGACCTCGGTTCTCGGGTCGATGAAGGTCACCCAGGTCTCGATCGAATGATCGTGACGTACACAGGCGACGCCGATCTGGCAGATGCTGCCGCGATCATTGTTGGCCGTCTCGACGTCGAGCGCGAAAAAGCGGAAGGGTCCCTTCGGAAAGGGCGTCACGGCAGGGATCGAGACTGCCGCGAGCCGGCTTTCTTCGGTCAGGGACAAGGAAACGCTCCGGAATCGCGGGGACGGCAGCTTTGCGGGTTTCAAGATGCGATAGAGGCTGGCATGCGCCGGGTCAATTTTCGCAGGGCCTCGCGCGAGCCTTAAACGATCGCCCCTTTCATTAGAAAGAAAAGTGCCATATCTTTTCTATGGAAAGGAGAGGGCGATGCTCAAGCTGCAACCCGCCGCCCGGCCCGAGGCCGGACCGGTCCTCACCAAGGCGGCCATCCGCGCCGCCGACCAGCTACGCCTGACCGCGCGCGTTCTCGCCGCGATCCTCGGCGTCAGCGAGGCGACGGTATCGCGCATGAAGCGCGGCGATTTCGCTCTTGCGCCCGGCACCAAGCCGTTCGAACTCGCCGTGCTCCTCGTCCGCCTGTTCCGCTCCCTCGATGCAATCGTCGGCGGTGACGGCGCGGTCGCGACAGCCTGGCTCGACAATCCGAATCTGGTCCTTGGCGGCCGGCCCGTCGAAAAACTGCAAACCGTGAGCGGGCTGGTCGATGTCATCGCCTATCTGGACGCGCGTCGCGCTCTCGTCTGAGTTCCGGTCGTTCGCCGGGCCGTGCTGGCGTCTGGTCGAGGCGCAGCATCGCGTCTCGACCCTGAAGCTGACCGATACGCTGGCCGAGCAGGCGCTGCTGGAAGAGCTGATCGAGGACGCCAAGCCGGCGATCCCGCCGGATTGCCGCCATCTTGATTTCCTGCTCGCAACACCGTTCCGCTATGGCGCGATCTATCCCTATGGCTCGCGTTTCCGCCGCGCCGGCCGCACGCTCGGCGTCTATTATGCCGCCGAGGATCCGAAGACGGCCGTGGCCGAGATGGCGTTCTACCGGCTGCTGTTCTTCGCCGAGTCGCCCGATACGCCCTGGCCGCGGGACGCGGCCGAATACACGGCGTTCTCCGCCGAGGTGGCGACGGAGCGCCTGCTGGACCTGACCGTGCCGCCGCTCGCCGACGACGCCGGGATCTGGACCGACCGCGTCGACTATCAGGGCTGCCAGGCCTTCGCCGACGCGGCGCGCCAGGCCGAGGGCGAGGTGATCCGCTATCGCTCGGTGCGCGATCCGGCCGGCGGCAGCAATCTCGCCATCCTGCTCTGCCGCGCCTTTGCCCGTCCGGCGCCGATCGAACGCCAGACCTGGCGCATCCGCCTCAGCGCCAGCGGCGCCCAGGCGCTCTGCGAGTTTCCGCGCCAGGCGCTGGAATTCCCGCCGGCCGCCTTCGCGGCCGACCCCCGCATCGCCGGCGTCGACTGGGCGCGAGGTGGCCCGGGCCGGCTGCGGTCGTAGAGCGGTAAAGCGAAGGCAGGCAAGACCCTCACCCAACCCTCTCCCGCTCGCGGGAGAGGGCCTTTTGGACGGTGCCCTTCATGAGTTCGGCACGCATGGGAGAGACGCAGGCGGGCTCCCTCTCCCGCGAGCGGGAGAGGGCTGGGGTGAGGGGCTTCCTTCCCCCCTTTTACGCCGTCTGCACCTGGCGGCGTGTCAGCGGCGGGAAGGCGAGGGCGATCGCCACCGCGCCGAGCCCGACGATCGACGAGCCGATGAACAGCCACGCATAGTTCTGGAAGGTGTCGTAGATCCAGCCGCCGATCCACGGCCCGAGCGCCATGCCGATGCTCGACAGCATGGTGGCGGCACCCAGCACGGCGCCGAGGCTCTTCTGGCCGAAATAGTCGTGCGCCAGCACGGCATAAAGCGGCATCACCCCGCCATAGGCGGCGCCGAAGACGAGCGCCAGCAGGTAGAACTGCTCGAGCTGGCTGACGACGCTGTAGGCGGCGATGACGACGGCCTGTGCCAGCAATCCCGCCACCAGCACCGGCTTGACGCCGATCCGGTCGGCGGCAACGCCGAGAAGCAGCCGCCCGCCAAGCCCGGCCAGCCCTTCCACGCTGTAGATGCTGACCGCCGCCATCGGCGAGATGCCGCAGACGATCGCATAGCTCACCATGTGGAAGATCGGCCCCGAATGGGCGGCGCAGCACGCGAAGAAGGTCAGCGCCAGGATCCAGAACTGCGGCGAGCGCAGCGCGTCCTGCATGGTCATGCCGCCCGTCTCGCCGGCTTCGGCAGCGGCGCCGGCCGGCGCGGTCGCGGGCGGACGCCGGATCAGCAGGGTCGTCGGCAGCAGGATCACCCAAGCCCCGATGCCGATCACCAGCATGGCGAAGCGCCAGTCATAGGCGGAGATCAGCCAGCGGGCGAAGGGCGAGATGGTCATCGGCGCCATGCCCATGCCGGCCGAGACCAGCGAGACGGCCAGGCCGCGGTGGGTGGTGAACCAGCCGGTCACGGCGGCGATCACCGGCGCGAAGAAGGCGCTGGAGGCGAGGCCGACGAGAATGCCGAAGGTGAGCTGGAAGGCGAGAAGCGACGTCGCCCGGCTCGCCAGCACCAGCGCCAGGCCGAGCAGCACCGTGCCGGCCAGCACGACGGCGCGCGGACCGAAGCGGTCGCTCAGCATGCCCCAGCCGATGCCGGCGACGCCCATGATCAGGAAATTCAGCGTCATCGCGCTCGATATGCCGGCGCGCGACCAGCCGGTGTCGACCGACAGCGGCTCCAGGAAAACGGCGAGCGAAAACATCGTGCCGACGGCGACGCAGCCCATCAGGGCGCCTGCGAAGACGACGAGCCAGCGGTTGAAATTGGTCATGCTGCGAACCCCTCCCGAAGGATTTCTGGCCGCGACCGGTTTCCGTGCGCCGCCGATGAAGCATGACGAACGAGCCGACGCCGTTTCGACAGGCGCGTGAAGAATTTTGTCGGCTCGTTCGCGGAAGAGAGCAAGACCCTCGCCCTCGCGGTTCCGCTCGATCATCATCCTGAGGTGCCCGGCAAGGCCGGGCCTCGAAGGAGGATCCAGGGTACGCTAGATTGCCTCCGCCCCCTTTTCTTCGGTGTCCGATCGGATAGGTTCCGATCGCTCTTCCGCTCCGCGAACCCATTGGCTAAAGGCATTTCATGACCCAGAACCTCTCCGCTCTCCTCCCGATCGTGAAAGCCGCGCCGGTTGTTCCGGTGCTGATCATCGAAGACGTCAAGACGGCCGTGCCGCTCGCGCGGGCGCTGGTCGCCGGCGGCCTGACGGCGCTCGAAGTGACGCTGCGCACGCCGGCGGCGCTCGATTGCATCCGCGCCATCAAGGCCGAGGTCGAGGGCGCCAATATCGGCGCCGGCACCATCCTCAATCCGAAGCAGTTCGACGAGGCCGTCGCGGCTGGTTCGAGCTTCCTCGTCAGCCCCGGGGCCAGCCCGAAGCTGATCGCGCATGCGGCGGGCTCGCCGGTGCCGCTGCTGCCGGGCGTCGCCACCGCCGGCGAGGCGATGTTCCTGCTCGAAGAGGGCTATGGCGCGGCAAAATTCTTCCCGGCCGAGCAGGCCGGCGGCGCGCCCTATCTGAAGGCGCTCGCTTCGCCGCTACCGGGCCTGATGTTCTGCCCGACCGGCGGCGTCAGCCTGAAGAACGCGCAGAGCTACCTGTCGCTGCCGAACGTCATGTGCGTCGGCGGTTCGTGGGTAGCCCCCGCCGCGGCGATCGCGGCCGGCGACTGGGCGGCGATCACCACGCTGGCGCGCGAAGCCTTCGAGCTGCGCGCGGCCTGAGCCGATTTTCCTGATCGCCCCGCCGGTTCGCGGCGGGGCGAAGTCTTCGCCGGCAAACGATCCCGGCGCCCGTCGATCCCGAACGGAACGGCCCGGTCGAGCGCCGGCATCGCCGCCTGGCGCGCCCTGTTTCGGCTGCGCCGTCGCGCCGGAATGATTTCGATCTTCCAGACGGCATCTTGCCTTGTCGCGGTAGCCGGTGCTCACTACTTCCCCAATGCGTTTCGCACGGTCTCCATCATAGGGAAAAGTGAGATGATCGACGGCAAGAGCATTCTCGACCAGCTGCTCGGAGCGGCATCCGGAGCAGGCGGCGGCCAGGGGCAGGGCGGTCTCGGTGATCTCAGCCGGATGAGCGGCTCGCTCGGCAGCGGCGGCGGCCAGCCGGCCTCGTCCGATCCGGCCGGCGGCCTCGGCGACCTGCTGGGCGGCATGCTCGGCGGTGCGGGCGGCCAGGGCCAGGGCGGCGGCGGTGCCGGCGGGCTCGGCGACCTTCTCGGCGGCATCCTGGGCGGCGGTGGCAGCGGCCAGGCCGCCTCGACTGGTGGCGCGGGCGGCGGCCTCGGCGACGTGTTCGGCAAGGTCACGGAATACGCCAAGCAGAATCCCGGCCTCTCGACGGCGGCGGCCGGCGGCCTCGCCGCCGTGCTGTTCGGCGGCAAGGGCCCGAAGCTCAAGGCAGACGCGCTGACCCTGGGCGGCCTCGCCGCCATCGGCACGCTCGCCTACAAGGCCTACCAGCAATACAAGGTCAACAATCCGGATGCGCCGGCCGCCTCGGCGCCGCCGGTCGGCACCCCGGCAGCGCTGCCGCCGGCCGATTCTGCCTTCCATCCGGCCAATGCGCCGGGCGGCGCCGACGCCGTGGCGCTCTCGATCGTCTCGGCGATGATCGCCGCCGCCAAGGCGGACGGCACCATCGACGCCGACGAGAAGCAGAAGATCCTCGGCAAGCTCAGCGAAGGCGGCCTCACCGCCGACGAGCGCGATTTCCTGAACCGCGAGATGGCCGGCCCGCTCGACATCAACAAGGTGGTGGATTCGGCGACCGGACCGGAGCACGCGATCCAGCTCTATGCGGCGTCGCTGCTGGCCATCAATCCCGACCATCCGGCCGAGCGCGGCTATCTCGACATGCTCGCCGCCCGTCTCGGCCTCGACGCCAATCTGAAGGCCTCGATCGAGCAGGCCGTCGCCGCCGCGGCGATCTGAAGCCCACGGCCAAGATAAAAAAAGGGGCGCGGAGCCGATCGGCTCTGCGCCCTTTTCGTTCCGGGACGTTTTCGCGCCTCAGGCGGCCTTGATGTTCGCCTGCAGGAATTCCTCGATGCGGGCGATCGCCTTGCGGATGTTCTCGGTCGAATTGGCGTAGGAAAGGCGGATATAGCCTTCGCCATAGATGCCGAAATCCGGGCCGCCAATGGTGGCGACGCCCGTCTGCTCCAAGAGCGCCGAGGCGAGCGGCTTCGCCTTCCAGCCTGTCGCCTTGATGTTCGGGAAGGCGTAGAAGGCGCCCTTCGGCGTGGCGCAGGTGACGCCGGAAATCCGGTTCATCTCCTCGACGACTACGGCGCGGCGGCGGTCGAACTCGGCGACCATCGCATGCACTTCGTCCTGCGGGCCCGTGAGCGCCGCGAGGCCGGCGAACTGCGCCGGCGCGTTGACGCAGGACCAGCAGTTGACCGCGAGCTTGCGCACCTTGTCGACGAGCGCGGTCGGCCAGACCGAATAGCCCATGCGCCAGCCGGTCATGGCATAGGTCTTCGACCAGCCGTCGAGCAGGATGACGCGGTCGCGGATCTCGGGATAGGAGAGCAGCGAGGTGTGCTCCAGCCCGTCATAGATCATCTGGCCGTAGATCTCGTCCGACAGGATCGCGACATTGGGCCACTTGGCGAGGCCGGCGACCAGCTTGTCGATCTCCGACTTCGGCGTGACGCCGCCGGTCGGGTTGGCGGGCGAGTTCAGGATGATCAGCCGGGTCTTCGGCGTGATCAGCGCCAGCGTCTCCTCGGCCGAGAAGGCGAAGCCGTTCTCTTCGCGGATCGGCACCGGGATCGGGGTGGCGCCGGTGAACTCGATCATCGAGCGATAGATCGGGAAGCCGGGATCCGGATAGAGGATGTCGGCGCCCGCCTCGCCGAACATCAGGATCGCCGCGAACATCGTCACCTTGCCGCCCGGGACCACCACGACATTGTCGGGCGAGACCGGCGCGCCGGTGCGCTTCTGAACGTCGGCGGCGACGGCCTCGCGCAGCGGCAGGATGCCGGTCGCCGGCGTATAGCCGTGCTCGCCGTCACGCAGCGCCTTCACCGCCGCCTCGACGATGTGTTCCGGCGTCTTGAAGTCGGGCTGGCCGATGCCGAGATTGATGATGTCGCGGCCCTGGCGGGCGAGGTCGGTGGCGCGCGCGAGAACCGCGAAGGCGTTCTCCTCGCCGATGCGCTCGAAATTGGCGACTGTCTGGAACATTTCTGGCCTCCCGGGCTATCTCTTTGCGGGGTCTGATTTTGTTGACGGCCGCGACGAGACGGCCATTGATTTCGTATGATGTTTCAGCGCATCCTCAGGGCAAAATCAAACCTGATTTTCCGGGAGCCTCTTACCATGTCGTCCACCACGCCGCGCAAGCTTCGTTCTCAAGCCTGGTTCGATAATCCGGACAATCCGGGCATGACCGCGCTCTACATGGAGCGCTATCTGAACTATGGCCTGACGCGCAAGGAACTGCAGTCCGGCAAGCCGATCATCGGCATCGCCCAGACCGGCTCCGACCTGTCGCCGTGCAACCGCCACCACCTGGTGCTGGCCGAGCGCGTGCGCGAGGGCGTGCGCGAGGCCGGCGGCCTCGTCATGGAATTCCCGGTCCATCCGATCCAGGAGACGGGCAAGCGCCCCGGCGCGGCGCTCGACCGCAACCTCGCCTATCTCGGCCTGGTGGAGCTCCTCTACGGCTACCCGCTCGACGGCGTCGTGCTGACGATCGGCTGCGACAAGACCACCCCGGCCTGCCTGATGGCCGCCGCCACCGTCAACATCCCGGCGATCGCGCTGTCGGTCGGCCCGATGCTGAACGGCTGGTACAAGGGCGAGCGCACCGGCTCCGGCACCATCGTCTGGAAGCAGCGCGAGCGCCTCGCCGCCGGCGAGATCGACTATGAAGAGTTCATGGAGATCGTGGCCTCGTCGGCGCCGTCGACCGGCTACTGCAACACCATGGGCACGGCGACGACGATGAACTCGCTCGCCGAGGCGCTCGGCATGCAGCTCCCCGGCTCTGCCGCGATCCCCGCGCCGTACCGCGAGCGCCAGCAGATCGCCTACGAGACCGGCAAGCGTGCCGTCGAGATGGTCTGGGAAGACCTGAAGCCGTCCGACATCATCACCCGTGAGGCGATCGAGAACGCCATCGTCGTCAACTCGGCGATCGGCGGCTCGACCAACGCGCCGATCCACATCAACGCCATCGCCCGCCACATCGGCGTCGACGTCTCCGTCGACGACTGGCAGACGGTCGGCCACAAGGTGCCGCTGCTCGTCAACCTGCAGCCCGCCGGCAAGTATCTCGGCGAGGACTACCAGCATGCCGGCGGCGTGCCGGCCGTCGTCAACGAGCTGATGAAGCACGGCCTCATCCATGAGAATGCGATGACCGTCAACGGCAAGACGATGGGCGACAACTGCCGCAACGCCGAGATCGAGCTGCCGGACGTCATCCGCACCTTCGAGACGGCGCTGGTGCAGGACGCCGGCTTCATCGTGCTGCGTGGCAACCTGTTCGACAGCGCCATCATGAAGACCAGCGTGATCTCGAAGGAGTTCCGCGACCGCTACCTGTCGAACCCGAACGATCCCGAGGCCTTCGAAGGCCGCGCCATCGTGTTCGAGGGTCCGGAGGACTACCACCACCGCCTGGACGACCCGGCGCTCGAGATCGACGAGAACTGCATCCTGTTCATCCGCGGCACCGGCCCGATCGGCTATCCGGGCGCGGCCGAGGTCGTGAACATGCAGCCGCCGGCAGCCCTCATCAAGCGCGGCATCCTCTCGCTGCCCTGCATCGGCGACGGCCGCCAGTCGGGCACGTCGGGTTCGCCGTCGATCCTGAACGCCTCGCCGGAAGCCGCCGCCGGCGGCGGCCTGGCGCTGCTGCAGACGGGCGACCGCGTCCGCGTCGACCTGAACAAGGGCTCGGCCAACATCCTGATCTCGGACGAGGAGCTGGCGACCCGCCGCGCCGCGCTCAACGCCGCCGGTGGCTTCCCGATCCCGCCGAGCCAGACGCCGTGGCAGGAGATCCAGCGCGCGCTGACCGACCAGCTCGCCGACGGCATGGTCCTGAAGCCCGCGGTCAAGTACCAGAAGGTCCACCAGACCTACGGCGTGCCGCGCGACAACCACTAAGCCTCATCCGGAAAGCCTCGGCTTTCCGGGTTTTCGAATATTGCATGACCGGCCCTCGTGGCCGGTCATGTCGTTTCTGGGTTCGTTTGCTGGCAGCGTCCCGCGTCCCACCCTCGCCGTCATCCCGGACGCAGCGCAGCGAAGATCCGGGATCCGTTCGGCGATGGCATCCGGTGTCCTGCACGACAAGCCTGCCGCTGCATGGATCCCTGCTTTCGCAGGGATGACGGGCCGAGGATGACGATGGCCCCGGTAGTTGGCCGGGCGGGGTCGGCGTCTCCAGGGGGCGAGGAACCGGTGAGGCGGGATTCCATCCCGGCGATACTTGTCCTAGTCTCGGCATTCCCCATCCAGCGGAGGCCCCTTTGCAGCATCTTCGTATTTCGCCGGAAGGCATCAGCTCGTTGTTCTGGATCGTGCCGGAAGACAAGCCCGCCTATGCCATCGAGCCGGACGACCTCGACCTTTCCGAGGAACTGCTCGACCGGATCGAGGTCTGGAACGACGTGTTCGACGCCCTGTTCGATTCGGACGATCCGAAGGCCTCGCAGTTTCCGACGCCGCAGGCCGAGGCGGCCTGGCGGGCCGAGGGCCGTGCCCTCGCCGACGCGATCCGCGAGGAACTCGGCGACGAATGGGAAGTCGAGGCGCGCTTCTGAGGCGCGAGGGGGAAGGGATGAGCAAGCTCAACCGGGCCTGGCACGAGGCGCATCCGATGCCGCCCAATCCGACGCTCGACCAGCGCATCGCCTGGCATCTCGACCATAGCGCCCATTGCGGCTGCCGGCCGATCCCCCGACTCATTCTCGAGGAACTGGCGCGGCGCGGCATCGAGCCGCCCGCGCCGGCGGCCTGAGGCGCGCTCCATCCTTTCCGGCTTCCGCGCCAGCGCGTTGCCGGATCGCGTTTTCCGCTCGAACCGCTCTTCACCTCGCCCGAAAACCTTCTAGGATCGCTGCGACTGAAGGTGAGGATCGACATGACATCGTTATCGGAGCGGCGCGCCGCCTTTCGCAGGCTGCATGAGGGCGGCTGCTTCGTCATCCCCAATCCGTGGGACATCGGCAGCGCGCGGCTGCTCGCCGGGCTCGATTTCAAGGCGCTGGCCACTACCTCGGGCGGCTTCGCCTTCAGCCGCGGCCTGCCGGACGGCGCCGTGTCGCGCGACGTGATGCTGGCGCATGTCGCCGAGATCGTCGAGGCGACGGAGCTGCCGGTGAACGCCGATTTCGGCAATGCCTTCGCCGACGATGCCGAGGGCGTCGCCACCAATGTCGCCCTCTGCGTCGATGCCGGCGTCGCTGGCCTCTCGGTCGAGGACATGGCGTCCGATCGTTCGCTCTATGGCTTCGATCATGCCGTCGACCGCGTGCGCGCCGCCCGCGCCGCCATCGATGCGTCACGCCGGGACGTGCTTTTGACCGCGCGCAGCGAGGCGCTCCTGGTCGGCCATCCCGGAGGGCTGGACGAGGCCTGCCGGCGCATCGCCGCCTTTGCCGAGGCCGGCGCCGACGTGCTGTTCGTGCCGGGCAAGCTCGACGCCGCCGCCACCGCCGCCGTGCTTGCCGCTGCCGGCGGCAAGCCGGTCAACGCCATCGCGCTCGATCCCGCCCAGCCGATCGCCGAGATCGCGGCGCGGGGCGTGCGCCGCGTCTCGCTCGCGACCGGCCTTGCCCGCGCCGCCTATGGCGGCTTCCTGCGGCTGGCGCGCGAGGTGGCGGCCGCCGGCACGCTGACGGAGCTCGCCCATGCCGAGCCGGGCGCCGAGCTGAACCGCATCTTCGCTCCCTTCGCCAGAGGCTGATATCGTGACATCGAACGGAACGCTGCCCGTCGGCATCGAACTCGACCCGACGCCGGGACCAAGGCCCGGCCGCGTGACGCTCGCGGGGCGTTTCGTCACCATCGTGCCGTTCGACCTCGCCGCGCATGGCCGCGACATCTACGAGGCGTCGAGCGGCCCGGAGAACGAGGGGCTCTGGCCCTATCTCTGGCAGGGTCCCTTCGCCGACTACGAGAGCTTCGCCGCCTATTACGCCGAGGCGGCGAAGAAGGACGATCCACTGCTCTTCGCCATTCTCGACCGCGCCACCGGCCGCGCCGTCGGCCATGCGGCGCTGATGCGGATCGTGCCGAACGACCGGGTCGTCGAGGTCGGCAACATCCTCTATACGCCGCCGCTGCAGCGCACGATCGGCGCCACCGAGGCGATGTATCTGCTGGCGCGCCATGTCTTCGACGATCTCGGCTATCGCCGCTACGAGTGGAAGTGCAACGACCTGAATGCGCCGTCGCGGCGCGCCGCCAGGCGCTACGGCTTCGCCTATGAGGGCACCTTCCGCCAGCACATGATCGTCAAGGGCCGCAACCGCGACACCGCCTGGTTCGCCATGCTCGATAGCGACTGGCCGCGCGTGAAGGCCGCCTTCGAGGTGTGGCTCGATCCCGCCAATTTCGACGCCGAGGGCCGGCAGAAGTCGAGCCTCGACGCGTCGCTGCCGGAGGCATCGACCTAGCCGCCTCGCCATCCGGCAGCCATCCAGTTTTCGGCCTGTGGATTGAGGAATTCCACCGGCCGCAATCCATGACATAGAACGGGAGGAATTTCATGACGGGACGTCTCAAGGGCAAGCGCGCCTTTCTCACCGCGGCCGGCGCCGGCATCGGGCACGCCACCGCGCTCGCCTTCGCGGCCGAGGGCGCCTATGTCATCGCCACGGACCTGAAGCCGGAGGGGATGGCCGACCTGAAGGCGGCCGGCGTCGCCGAGGTTCATGCGCTCGACGTGCGCTCGACGGCGGCGGTCGACGCTTTGGCCAAGCAGGTCGGCCCGGTCGACGTGCTCTTCAACTGCGCCGGCTTCGTCCATCACGGCACGGTGCTCTCCACCTCGGACGAGGACTGGGATTTCTCCTTCGACATCAACGTCAAGGCGATGCACCGCACGATCCGCGCCTTCCTGCCGGGCATGCTGGCGAAGGGCGAGGGCGCGATCATCAACATCTCGTCGGGCGCGAGCTCGGTGCGCGGCATCCCGAACCGCTATGCCTATGGCGCCTCGAAGGCGGCCGTGGTCGGCCTGACCAAGGCGGTCGCGGCCGACTATATCCGCCAGGGCATCCGCGCCAATTCGATCGCGCCGGGCACGATCCAGTCGCCGTCGCTCGACAGCCGCATCGCCGAGCAGGCGGAGAAGCAGGGCAAGACGGTGGAGGAAATCCGCCAGCAGTTCATCGACCGCCAGCCGATGGGCCGCCTCGGCACGGCCGAGGAGATCGCGTCGCTGGCGATCTACCTGGCGTCCGACGAAGCGCGCTACACGACCGGCCAAGTCTACCTCTCCGACGGTGGTTTCGCGCTGTAAGGGGGCGTGAGCGTCGTGAAGACCCTCACCCCGGCCCTCTCCCGCGCGCGGGAGAGGGGGGCGCCTGCGCGGGTTGCCGCAATGGCTCGCCGGCTATGAAAGGCGCTGCCCCAAAGCCCTTGCCCGCTCGCGGGAGAGGGTTGGGTGATGGCCTTGCCCTGAGGCGAAGCGGGAGGGGCGATCCCTCCCGCGTATTCGCGAGGCCCGAAGGCCTTACTTCTTCTTCCAGCCGGTGAACGGCGTCTCGACGACCGGGCTCAGCGGCGGCTTGCCGTCGAGCCAGGCGGTGAGATTGTCGATCACGCGCTGGCCCATGGCGTTGCGCGTATAGACCGAAGCCGAGCCGACATGCGGCAGCAGGACGACGTTCTCGAGCGCGATCAGCTCGGCCGGAACCTGCGGCTCCTTCTCGAACACGTCGAGGCCGGCGGCGAGGATCCGCTTCTCCTGCAGCGCCTTGATCAGTTCCGGCTCGTCGACGACGGTGCCGCGGCCGATATTGATCAGGACGCCGTTCGGGCCCAGTGCGTCGAGCACGGCGCGGTTGATCGCCTTCTCGGTCGAGGCGCCGCCCGGCAGCACGGAGAGCAGCGTGTCGACCTCCTTCGCCATCTCGGTCAGGTCGGCGTAATACTTGTAGGAAACGTCATCGGCCGGCCGGCGGTTGTGGTAGACGACCTTGACGTCGAAGGCCTCGAGGCGGCGGGCGATCGCCTTGCCGATGCGGCCGAGGCCGACGATGCCGACGGTGCGGTCGCGCAGCGAGCTGCTGAGCGGATAATTGCCGGAGGGCCACTTGCCGGCGCGCAGGTAGCGCTCGGACGCGGAAAGCTCGCGCACCGTCATCAGCAGCAGGCCGAGCGCCGTGTCGGCGACTTCCTCGGTCAGCACGTCCGGCGTGTTGGTGACGATGATGCCCTTGGTGCCGGCGTATTTGGCGTCGACGAGGTCGTAACCGACGCCGAAGGAGGCAATGACTTCCAGCGCCGGGAGCTTGTCGATCAGCGCCGCGTCGACAGCGCCGCCCACGGCGACGGCCTGGATGCGGGGCGCGACTTCGGCCAGAAGCGCGGCCGGATCCTTGGCGTCGTAGAGACGATGCACGGTAAACTTGGCGTCGAGCGCATCGTTGACGTTCTTTTGCATGCGGCCGGGCATGAGCAGTTCGGGCCGGGACATGGAGGCTCCTTGGGGCTGGCTGGGTGCGGTCCCCGGTTGGCGCATCGCCGGGACCGGATTCGTGTGATCGGTAACATGATTTGCGCGATCGATTCCGGCAAGTCTTCGCCGACAATCTGATCCGGCGGTGTTTCCTCGCGGGAATGGCGGTAGTTTGCCTTGTCCTGAAACCGCTTACCACTCTAATCTGCGAATGAAATCAAATGCAAACACCCAGGGAGGGGTTGCAGGCATGTCGAACCGCACCGTTGGCTTCATCGGGCTTGGATTCATGGGCGAGGGGATGGCCACCAACCTCGTCACCAAGGGCAATCCGCTGCTCGTGATGGCCAATCGCCGCCGCGAGGCGGTCGAGCGGCTGCTGGCGCTCGGCGCCAGCGAGGTGAAGACCCCGGCCGAGATGGCGCGCGGCGCCGACGTGATCTTCCTCTGCGTCACCGGCTCCCGCGATGTCGAGCAGGTGATCGAGGGCAAGGACGGCATCCTCGCCGGCGCGCGCAAGGGCCTGATCGTCGTCGACTGCTCGACCGCCGAGCCGACCTCGACGCTTCGCCTCGCCGGCCGCATGGAGGCGCAGGGCGTGACGCTGGTCGACGCGCCGCTCGGCGGCACGCCGGCGAATGCCGCCGCCGGCACGCTGCAGGCGCTGGTCGGCGCCTCCGACGAGGTGTTCGCCTCGCTGGAGCCGCTGATCGCCTGCTGGGCGGCGACGATCGTCCATGTCGGCCCGGTCGGCGCCGGCCACAAGATGAAGCTGCTCAACAACTTCCTGTCGCTCGGCTATGCCGCGCTCTATTCCGAGGCGCTGGCGCTCGGCCAGAAGGTAGGCATCACGCCCGATACGTTCCATTCGGTGATCAGCAAGGGCCGCATGCGCTGCGGCTTCTACGACACCTTCATGAACTACGTGATCGACCGCAACGAGAACGCGCACCCCTTCACCATCTCCAACGCTTACAAGGACCTGCGCTACCTGGCGCTGATGGCGGATTCGGTCGGCGCGGTGAATTCGCTCGGCGAGACGGTGAAGAACAATTTCGCCGCCATGGCCGCCGCCGGCCAGGCCGAGAAGTTCGTGCCGATGATCTCCGACTTCATCGCCGCCCAGAACGGCACCAAGCTGAAGGACTGATCGTTTCCCGCGGGCGGGACACAGGAAAGACCCTCACCCCAACCCTCCCCCGCGCGCGGGAGAGGGGCTTGGCTTCGGATGCGAGAAGGGGCGCGGGCTCTCCTTCACCTCTCCCATGGGGAGAGGTCGGAGCGAAGCTCCGGGTGAGGGGTTGCCATCTCTCGGGTGAGGCCTGAACCCCTCACCCGCCGGCCTGCGGCCGTCGACCTCTCCCCATGGGAGAGGCGAAGTCGTTGCGCCTCGGTGAAGCCGGAAACTCCTTCTCGTCCGTGAAGTGCCATCTCCCGAAACTTCGCGGGCGAAATTGGCGTAGAATGGTCGGGCCCGGAGAGAGGGCGGCCGTATCGACCGCGTGCCGGGCCGGCGGAGGCCGGCCATGTCTGCGATACCGCATGAGGATGCTCCCCGACGACGCCTGCTGATCTATCGTCACCGCCTGGTGGTGCGGGTCACGCACTGGATCAACGTGCTCTGCATCGCCGTGCTGCTGATGAGCGGCATGCAGATCTTCAACGCCCATCCGGCGCTCTATGTCGGCCAGCGCTCGCAGTTCGACCATCCCGTGCTCGCCATGGGCGCGGCGGACGACAGCGGCGCCAAGCCGGTCGGCGTCACCACCATCCTCGGCCATGATTTCACCACCACCGGCGTGCTCGGCGTATCGCGCGAGCATGGCGAACTGGTCGAGCGCGGCTTTCCGAGCTGGGCGACACTGCCGAGCTACCAGGATCTCGCCACCGGCCGGCGCTGGCACTTCTTTTTCGCCTGGCTGTTCGTCGCCAACGGCCTCGTCTATCTCGCCTGGAGCCTGACGTCGGGCCATCTGCGCGAACTGGTGCCGAGCGGCGAACAACTCCGCCATATCGGCCGCTCGATCTGGGAGCATCTTCGGCTTCGCTTCCCCAGGGGGGACGAGGCGCGCCACTACAACGTGCTGCAGAAGCTCGCCTATTTCGGCATCGTCGTCATCGTGCTGCCGCTTCTGGTGTTGGCGGGGCTCACCATGTCGCCCGGCATCGACGCGGCCTTTCCCTGGCTGGTCGAGCTATTCGGCGGGCGGCAGACGGCGCGCACGATTCATTTCATCTGCGCCACGCTGGTGATGCTCTTCGTCGTCGTCCATGTCGTGATGGTGCTGGTCTCCGGCCTCTTCAACAATCTGCGCTCGATGATCACCGGCAACTACGCGATCGATCCCGAGGAGAAGCCCGATGCGCATTGAGAGCGGCTTCGATCGTCGGGGCTTCCTCAAGCGGGCGCTGGTGCTGGGCGGCGCGCTGCTGCTCTCCGGCTGCGACCAGCTTTCCGGCTCCGAGAGCTTCCGTCGCCTGCTGTTCCGCGCCGAGACGCTGACGCGCACGGCGCAGCGCGCCCTTCTCGGTCCCGACGCGCTGGCGCATGAATATTCCGAGGCCGACATCTCGCCCGATTTCCGCGCCAATGGCAGCACCGATCCGCAGGACGCGGACTATCTGGCGCTCGCCGCCGACAATTTCCGGAACTGGAAACTGAAGCTCGGCGGCCTGGTCGAGCGGCCGATGGAATGGTCGCTCGACGAGCTGCGGGCCTTGCCCTCGCGCACCCAGATCACCCGGCACGATTGCGTCGAGGGCTGGAGCTGCATCGGCAAATGGAAGGGCGTCCCGCTGAAGGTCCTGCTCGACCAGGCCGGTGTGAAGCCCGGAGCGCGCTACATCGTCTTCTATTGCGCCGACACGCTCGACGAGACTCTGACCGGCGGCGCCAAATATTACGAGAGCCTCGGTCTCGAGGACGCGAACCACGCTCAGACCATCCTCGCCTATGAGATGAACGGCGAGACCCTGCCGGTGCCGCATGGCGCGCCGCTGCGGCTGCGGGTCGAGCGCCAGCTCGGTTACAAGATGGCGAAATACGTCATGCGCATCGAGGCGGTCGCCGATTTCGCCGATATCGACGGCGGCCAGGGCGGCTTTTGGGAAGACCGCGGCTACGAATGGTATGCGGGGATTTGAGGATTTTATTGAAGAGAGCCCTCGCCCCGGCCCTCTCCCGCGCGCGGGAGAGGGGGATCGCCTGAGTTCGCGCAGGCGACGCTCCCGATCGATGAAGGTCGCCGGCCAAAACCCTCGCCCGCTTGCGGGAGAGGGCAGGGTGAGGGGCCTTGCTTCGCCTATCGCGCCGGGCGCGGGGCGGCGAGGATCAGCTTCGCCGCGCCGTTGACGACGAAGGTGCCGACGACGATGAACACCGTCAGGCAGAGGAAGGCGCCGAACAGGCCGAGCTGGTCGCCCAGGAAGCCGAGCGCCAGCACCGGCAGCGCGTTGGCGAGATAGCCGGTGATGTAGAAGGTCGACACCCAGGTCGCGCGCCGGTCGGGCGGCGCGATCCGGTTGACCACGCCGGCGGCGCCGACGAAGGCGGCGCCATAGCCGATGCCGCTGCCGACCGTGCCCAGCACGAACAGGAGCGGCGAGGTGATCCAGATCGCCAGTGCGCAGGCGAGGATGGCGAGCGCGATCAGCGTGGTGCCGAGCACCATGGCGCGATTCGAATCGAGCCGCTGGCTGGCGAGCTGGCTGATGCCGGCGACGAGCTGGAAGGCGGCGACGATGACGCCGGACGCCGCCTGGCTGTGAACCTCAAGCAGTTCATGCACGAAGGTGACGCCGAGCCCGGCGAAGGTCGAGCCGACCGCCCAGGCGATGATCAGCGCGCCGGCGGCGACCGCGAAGGCCGTGTAGCGCCCGGCGGGCACGTCGTCGGCGGCGGTCGCCTCGCGCGGGTCGGTGATGCGCGGCGCCGGCTGCCACGACGCCGTGGCGAGGCCGAGGATGGCGATCCCGGCCAGTGCTGCGATCAGCACGAAGGGCAGGTGCAGCGGCCAGGCGTCGAAATAGAGCGCCGCCGAACTGATCATCGGGCCGAGCGCGCAGCCGCCGGTGAAGACGGCGGTAGCGAGCACCGCATTGGCGCGCGCGTCGGCCTTGGGGTCGAGCTCGATCAGCGCGGCGTTGGCGATGCCGGTCAGGCCGCCCGTGCCGGCGCCGGCCAGCAGCCGGCCGATCATCAGCGTCGGCAGATTGCCGGCGAAGCCGAAGATCAGCGCGCCGGCGATCACCACGCCGAGCGAGAGGATGATCAGCAGCCGCCGATCCGGGAGGCGATCCGACAGGCGGCCGAGCACCAGCAGCGCGATCAGTGTGCCGAAGGCGTAGATCGCGAAGATGAAGGCGACGGTGAAGGCGCCGAGCGACCACATCATCCGGTAGCTCGTATAGAGCGGCGACGCGGCGGTGCTGTTCAGCAGCGCGACCGAGATGGCGAGGGCGACGAAGAAGCGCGCCTGGCGGTTGGCGGGAAGGGCCATGGGGAAATCCGGGGGAAGGCACGTGCTGGGCCGCCGGCCTTCGGGGAGGCGGCTCGTTCTCTTAGAGCAGTTCCGGGCTGCATGGAAACACCGAACTGGCCCGGTTGCCTGACGACCCGCGTTTTCTTGTCGCGCGCGCCCCGTCGCTGGCGGAAGCGCTTTCACGCTCCCGTCGCGTCAGCCGTCCAGCACGTCGATCGGCTGCTGGCGCTCCGGCGCCTTCACCCGCTCGCGATAGAGCAGGTAGAGCCCGCTCGCGATGATGATGGCGGCGCCGACCAGGGTGCGCGGCTCCGGCACGTCGCCGAAGAAGACATAACCGAGCAGGATCATCCAGATCAGGCCCGTATACATGAAGGGCGCCAGCACCGGCACGGCGGTCATGTGATGGGCGCGCACCAGGCACCAGTGGCCGGCGAAGGCAAGCGCGCCGGTCAGGAACAGGCAGAGCGCGACGAGGATGGTCGGCGGCACGGCCATGACCGGCAGCGACACCGGCGAGAGCACCAGCATCGGGATCAGCGCCGAATAGAGCAGCAGGCCTGCGCTGCTCTCGGTCCGGGTCATGAGCCGGGTCGAGAGGATGTAGAAGGCGTTGGAGCAGGCGGCGGCGAGCGACAGGAAGATCGCCGGCTTCAGCGCCCCGAAGCCCGGCATGGTGATGACGAGCACGCCGGCGAAGCCGACCAGGATCGCCGCCCAGCGGCGCGGCCCGGCCCATTCGCCGAGCAGCGGCCCGGCCAGCGCCGCCGTGATGAAGGGCGCCGAGAAGCCGATCGACATGGTCATGTCCAGCGGCAGCTCATGGATCGCCAGGAAATTGAAGATCGTCGAGCCGGCGAGGAACATGCCGCGCAGGAACTGCATCACCGGCCGGCGGGTCTTGTAGAGGGCGATGGCGCGCCAGGGCTGGAACACCAGCGCGGCGAGTACGACCTGCACCAGGAAGCGGAGCCACACCACCTCCATCACCGGCACGAACTGGCCGGCGAACTTGGCGCAGGCGTCCGTGCAGGAAAACAGCAGCATGGCGAGGCAATAGAGAGCGATGCCGCGCAGGCGCAGCGTGGCCTCCGCATCGGCGGTCGGCAACGGGGGAGACATCCGGACTCCGGGAAGTCGGTCGGGAGATGATGCCCCGGGGAGGGCAGGCGCTATCGACGATCGGCCCCCGCCACTCAACCAGATCGCGCCGCCCGGCTCAAGCAAGGACTTGCCGAAGTCGGGGTTTGCCCAGGCCGGGACTTCGCGCGCCAAAGCTGGCACACCGCGCCGGCGAAGACTTCGTTCAGGCGACGACTTCGGGCTTCTCGGCGACGTCCGGCTGCGCTTCCGCCTCGGCCGCCGCTTCCGGCTCGTCGATGACGTCGTCCTCGTCGTCCTCGGCGATGGCGGAGAGGTTGCGCTCGATCTGGCGCAGCAGCTTGCGCAGCCGCTTGACGTCCTTGTCGTCGAGCCCGGCCAGCGCCTCCTTCTCGAGGCGCTTCCAGCCCTTGTCGATGCCGAGGATGGCGTCGCGGCCCTGCTCAGTCAGGTAGACATGCGCCTGGCGCCCGTCCCCGGCCGAGGCCCGGCGCTCGACATAGCCCTGCGCGGCGAGGCGGCTCACCATCTTGGTGACGGTGGGCGGCTGCACGGCGAGGGATTGCGCCAGCTGGCTCATCGAGAGCCCGTCCTGCTCGGAAAGCGTCTTCAAGACGCTGTCCTGACCCGGATGAAGCCCCATCCGCGTCAGATGGCTACCTGAACGCCCGCGAGCGGCACGCGCTGTCTGGGCGAGGCGGAAGGTGATCGTTTTGCGGTGGTTAAAGGCCATGATCTTCCGCATAACCGGTGAACGTGTCGGGTTGATGACACGGCAAACGAAACGACCCGAAATCAGCGCTGGAGGCGCAATCCGACCGTGACCGTGGTGGTCGGATAGTCGCCTCCCGGCGTGGCACTCTTGTAGTATTCCTGCTGGAAACGGCCGACAACCCAGGCCGAGCGATTGATCTTCCAGGTGACGCCGAAGCCGGCTTCGTAGGTTGCGTCGGCGGCGTTGATTCCCTCGTATTTCTGGTACTGGTAGCCGAGGTCGGCATCGAGCGTCAGGTTGCGCCGTAGCGCGTGCTGCGCCTTCAGGCCGATGTCGTAGACGATCGAGCCGGCCGAGCTCGGATCCGTCGTCGGATCGACATAGGTGGCGGCGCGCAGCGTGAAGTTGGTCAGCTCCGTCGGCGCCCACAGCACGTTGCCGTCGATGGTCATGGCGTTCAGCGGCTTGAACGCGTCGTCGTCATAGCTTTCGTGATGCCAGCCGAGGGCCAGCTCGCCCTTTAGCACCGGATCGGCCGAATAGGCGATGCCGCCGCGCAGCGTGATGCCCTGGCTGGCGCGGTTGAAGCCGTTCGAATCGATCTTCTGGCGGAAGCTGCGATCCGACACCTCGGCCTCGACGAAGGGCGTGAAGGCCGGCGTGACCTCGTAGCCGACGCGGGTCGCGGCGCTCACCCAGGTGTTGTCGCGGTCGCCCTGCGGGATGATCTCGCCATTGGCGCCCTTGCCGTTCTCGTAGCCGGTATAGGTCACGCCGGAGCGCAGCTGCAGCGCGACCCGGCCGACCGTGCCGTCCAGCGTCGCGCCGGCATTGTAGGTGTTGACGCCGGGCGGGTTCTCGACGCCGGCGGGATAGTCGAGGCTGGAGAGCGACTGCGTCTGGTAATTGTAGTTGGCGCGCAGCCGCAGCGCCCAGTCGCGCGGCAGGTCGAGGCGCGCCGTCGCCTCGGCATTGATGTCCGGCTGCGGCGCCACCGAGCCGTCCGAGAAATAATCGAGATTGCCGTGGAAGGCGAAGCCGAGCGCGTGCCGGCTCCAGTCGGACTTGACGATCAGGTCCGGCACCACGGTGAGAACGCCGGAGGGGCCGCCGGTCGAGGATCCGGCCGCGTTCGACGTATAGCCGCCGCGCAGCTCGACCGAGGGCAGGACGACGAAGCTGCCGAGACGGATGCCGAGCGGATCATAGCTCGAGGCGTCGAGTGCGTCGGCCGTACGGGCGCGCGGCCGCGTCGGCTGCTCGTCCTCCTCGGCGATGGTGGGCGTGATCCGCTCGGTGCGCACGGCGCGGCTCGTCGAAAGCGGCTCGTCGCGGCCGGTGCCGGGCGTCTCGGTCGGCAGTGTCAGGTCGACCGAGGCCTGGCCGTCGCTGCCGCGCAGGCTGCCGAAGGCATCGGTGTCGTCGAGCAGGTCGACCGGCAGGGGGGTGTCCTCGGCCCGCGCGACCGTCGTCGAAGCGAGCGCCGAAACGAGCGCCGCCGACAGGAAGAGCCGGGCCGGGAATTGCATTGCCGCTTGCCGTGACCTTTGCGCATGAACGGACAGCGTCCGGCGAGCCGGACACTATGGTTTCCGAACCGTAAACGGCCTTGGTTAAGAGAAGGTTGTCGCGGCCTCGCCGCCGCACAGCGTTTTTGCGGCGCGCCGGGGGGCGGAGCATGTTAAAAGCCCGCCAGTGAATAGCAGTGGAGTAAACGATGCCGGTTGCGGATGACACGCGCGTGGACGTGGCAGGCGTGGATTTGGCAGGCCAGTCGGTGGCCTCGGCGCTCCGGACGCTCGGAAGCGAGCGCGCCGGCCTCGACGCCCTTGCCGCCGCCTTCGCCGGTCCGCTCGCGGCGCCCTTCGCCGAAGTCGTCGAGATGATCCGCGCCCATGGCGGCCGCGTCGTCGTCACCGGCGTCGGCAAGAGCGGCCATGTCGGCGTCAAGATCGCCGCGACGCTCGCCTCGACCGGCACGCCGGCCTTCTTCGTCCATGCCGCCGAGGCGAGCCATGGCGATCTCGGCATGGTCGGCCGCGACGACATCATCCTGGCGCTGTCCTGGTCGGGCGAGACGGCGGAGCTGCGCGCCGTGGTCGAATATGCGAGCCGCTTCCGCACGCCGCTGATCGCCGTCACCTCGAACGCCGAGAGCACGCTCGGTCGCCAGGCGAGCCATGTGCTGGCGCTGCCGAAGGCGGAGGAAGCCTGTCCGCACGGCCTGGCGCCGACGACCTCGGCGGTGATGCAGCTGGCGCTCGGCGACGCGCTCGCCATCGCGCTCTTGGAGACGCGCGGCTTCACCGCGCAGGATTTCCGCCTGTTCCACCCCGGCGGCAAGCTCGGCGCCAGCCTGCATTTCGTCCGCGACATCATGCACAAGGGCGCGTCGATGCCGGTCGCGCATTCGGGTGCGCCGATGACCGAGGCGATCGTGACGATGACGGCGAAGGGGCTCGGCTGCCTCGGTGTCGTCGACGGCGACGGCGCGCTGATCGGCATGATCACCGACGGCGATCTGCGCCGGCATATCGGGCCCGACCTCCTGTCGCGCACCGTCGACCAGGTGATGACCCGCTCGCCGAAGACGATCCAGCCGGACATGCTGGTGGGCGCGGCGATCGACCGGCTGAACGGCGCCAAGATCACCGTTTTGTTCGTCGTCGAGGGCGAGAAGCCGGTCGGCGTGCTGCACATGCACGACCTGCTGCGCATCGGCGTCGCCTAGGGAAGCAACAAGACCCTCACCCAACCCTCTCCCGCAAGCGGGCGAGGGCTCGGCATCGCATGGGCCCGGCGCTTCGACGAGGCGCAGACGGCCCCCTCTCCCGCGAGCGGGAGAGGGCTGGGGTGAGGGTTCTTACACCCAGCCGAGCAGTTCGCGGCGGACGATGTGTTCGATCACCGCCATGCCTTCCGGGCTGTCGTTCAAGCAGGGCAGCGCGGCGAAATGCTCGCCGCCATTGTGCTTGAAGATCTCGGCGTTCTCGCCGGCGATCTCCTCCAGCGTCTCGACGCAATCGGCCGAGAAGCCGGGCATGACGACGGCGATGCGCTTGACGCCCGCCTTCGCCAGCGCCTCGACGGTCTTGTCGGTATAGGGCTGCAGCCACTCGGCCTTGCCGAAGCGCGACTGGAAGGTGGCGCGCAGCTTGTCCTGCGGCCAGCCAAGCTGTTCGCGCAGCAGCCGGGCCGTCTTCAGGCAATGGCAGTGATAGGGGTCGCCGAGCGTCAGGTTGCGCTTCGGAAGGCCGTGGAACGAGGCGAGCACGATCTCGGGCTCGAAATCGAGCGCGGCGATCGAGCGTTCGACCGAGGTGGCGAGCGCGGCGATATAGACCGGGTCGTCGTGATAGGCCGGCAGCGTGCGCACGGCCGGCTGCCAGCGCATCGTCTTCAGCTTGTCGAATGCCTTGTCGTTGGCGGTCGCGGTGGTCGTCGCCGAATATTGCGGATAGAGCGGCGCGATCAGGATCCTGTCGCAGCCGGCCCGCTGCAGCCCGTCGATCTTCTCGGCGATCGAGGGCGTGCCGTAGCGCATGCCCCAGTCGACGACGATCCGGCCATTGCCCGCGAGGGCGGCGGAGAGCTTCTCCGACTGCGAGCGGGTGATGGTCCGGAGCGGCGATTCGTTGCGCTCGTTGTTCCAGATCGAGGCGTAGTTCTTGCCGGATTTCTGCGGTCGCGTCGTCAGGATGACGCCGTTCAAGAGCGGCCACCAGATCAGCTTCGGCACCTCGATGACGCGCGGATCCGACAGGAACTCCTTCAGATAGCGCCGCATCGACCAGTAGTCGGTCGCATCCGGGGTCCCGAGATTGAGAAGGAGGACGCCGATCCGGCCGCCGGTGATCGGTGGATGGTCGGCGGGCTTGGCCGCGGGCGCGGCGATATCGGCGATCTGGCTGTTCATCGTGCCGGAACTTAGCCGCAGAGCGTACGAACGCGAAGGGGCCGGGTGCAATTTCCTCGGTTGCGCGTTGTCGCAGCGGCCGCGCGCGCCGATCCCGCCGTCGCGCCGAATGCGCCCTTGTCGGACGCCGCTATGCCATTGCAACATTGCGGTGGCATTCTGGCCGCACGCCCCGCCCCAATCCTGACCGGAGATCGCAACATGTTCGGACGCCAGCGCAGCCTGCGGTTCGGCCTTCTCGCCCTCGCGATGACAGTCGCGGCGCCGGCATGGGCCGCGCCGGTGACGATCACCTTCGTGCAGACCAACGATATCGACCGGATGGAGGAGCTGGACGGGCGCGGCGGCTTTGCCCGGCTCGCCGCCGTCGTCGAGGCCGAGCGCGCCAAGGGGCCGACCTTCTTCGTCCATTCCGGCGACACCATCTCGCCGTCGCTGCTCTCCGGCATCGACAAGGGCGCCCACATCATCGACATCCTCAACCAGATGAAGGTCGATGTGATGACGCCCGGCAATCACGAGTTCGATTTCGGGCCGGACGTGTTCCATGCCCGCATCGGCGAGGCGACCTTTCCGGTCGTGACCTCGAACATCCGCGAGAAGGACGGCAGCCAGCCGAAGAACACCGTCGACGAGCGTGTGGTCGAGGTCGGCGGCGTCAAGATCGGCTTCTACGGGCTGACGACAGAAGATACGCCGGTGGTCGCCACCGCCGGCGACACGGTGTTCAACTCGTCGATCGAGACCGGCAAGGCGAAGGGCAAGGCGCTGCGCGATGCCGGCGCCGATTTCGTCGTCGCGGTCGTGCACACGCCGCTTTCCGTCGACATGTCGCTGGTGCGCAACCGCGCCGCCGACCTCGTGCTCTCCGGCCATGACGAGCATCTGCTCGCCTTCTTCGACGGCAAGACGGCGCTGACGGAATCCGGAGCGCAGGCGGAGAGCATCATCGTCACCCGGGTGACGATCGACAAGACCGAGAAGGACGGCAAGACGCAGATCACCTGGCGGCCGCATTTCGACATCGTCGACAGCGCCACCGTCACGCCGGACCCGAAGATCGCCGGCGTGGTGAAAGCCTATCAGGACAAGCTCGACGGCGAGCTTAAGGTGCAGATCGGCACAAGCGAGACGCTGCTCGACAGCCGCCGCGCCACCGTGCGCGGCGAGGAGGCGGCGATCGGCAATCTGGTCGCCGACGCGATCCGCGCCTCGGTCGGCGCCGATATCGCGCTCACCAATGGCGGCGGCATCCGGGCCGACAAGGAATATCCGGCCGGCACGGTGCTGACGCGGGCCGACGTCTTCGCCGAGCTGCCCTTCGGCAACAAGACGGTGAAGCTCGCCGTCACCGGCAAGGCCCTGAAGGCGGCGCTCGAAAACGGCTTCAGCCTGACCGAGGCGGCGGCCGGCCGCTTCCCGCAGGTTTCCGGCCTCGTCGTCGAGGTGGACCTGAAGCAGCTGCCGGGGATGCGGGTCCGGAGCGTCACGGTCAACGGCGCGCCGCTCGACCCGGAGAAGAAGTACACGCTCGCCACCAACGACTATGTCGCCGATGGCGGCGACGGCTATGTTGCGTTGAAGGACGCGGCGCGGCTGATCAGCCCGGTCGACGCCAAGCTGATGGCGAGCGACGTGATCGACTACATCACGGTCAAGAAGACGATCGCGCCGAAGGCGGAAGGTCGGATCGTATTCCGGTAGGGGTTGCAGGACCCTCACCCCAGCCCTCTCCCGCGCGCGGGAGAGGGGGGCGCGTCGAGCCTGTCATGTCGGGCTGCAGATCGATGAAGGGCGCCGGCTCAAAGCCCTCGCCCGCCTGCGGGAGAGGGTTGGGTGAGGGCCTCGCTGGCCTGACCTCTAGTGACCCTTGGCCTGCTGGGTGAAGCCGAAGCTTTCGAAGGAATATTCGGCGACCCGGAACGACTGGTAGATCTGGTCGCGGAAGCCCTTCCACGGCTCGTAGATCGCCTTGAAGCGCGGATGAGCGGCGGCGAGTTCGGCGTAGAGCTCGAACGACGCCTTGTAGGCCGCTTCCAGGATGTCGGTCGGGAACGGCCGGAGCTGCACGCCCTTGTCGATCAGGCTGCGGATCGCGGTGTTGTTGCGCACGTCGTAGCGGGCCTGCATCTCGTGCCTGGCCTGCGCGGCGCTCGCCCGCAGCGCTTCCTTGTAGGTTTCCGGCAGCGCCTCGAAGGCGGCGCGGTTGATCAACAGGTGGATCGAGGGGCCGCCGTCCCACCAGCCGGGATAATAGTAATAGGGCGCGACCTTGTAGAAGCCGAGCTGCTCGTCCTCATAGGGTCCGCTCCATTCGGCCGCGTCCAGCCAGCCATCGTCGAGCGCGGCATAGGCCGACTCGATGGCGAGTTCCTGCGGCTCGACGCCGAGACGGGCGAGCACCATGCCGCCGAGGCCGGCGATCCGCATCTTCAAGCCGGCCATCTCCGGCAGGCTGCGGATCTCCTTGCGGAACCAGCCACCCATCTGGGCGCCCGTATTGCCGGCGACGAGAGAGGTCAGGCCATACTGCGCATAGAGGCCGTCGAGCAGGGGCCCGCCGCCGCCTTCGACGATCCAGGCGTCCTGCATGCGGGCATTGAGTCCGAAGGGCAGGGCGGAGCCGAAGGCGAAGGCGGGGTCACGGTCGACGTGATAGTAGGAGCAGGTCTGCAGCGCCTGAACCGACCCGGCGCTGACGGCGTCGAGCGCCTGGCCGGCCGGGACATAGCGGTCCGGCGGCGCGATCTCGATGCGGAAGCGACCGCCGGTCAGGATCGCCGCCGAGCGCGCCATCGCCTCGGCGGCGCCATAGATGGTGTCGAGCGTCGCCGGGAAGCTCGATTGCAGCCGCCAGCTGATATCGGGCAGTCCGGTGATCCGGGGCGGCGCCGCCAAAGCCTCGCCGCCTGCCGCCACCGCCGCGCCGGGGCCGATCATGGCGGCCTTCAAGAGCGTGCGTCGGTCGAGCCGTTTCGAGCCCATGCAGTCGTCCTGGTCCTGTTCTGGCGCCGATCCGGGGGGGGGGACGCCGTCTTTCGGGGAGACCCCGCCATGCGGGGCTGCCGGCATCCGCATCGATGCCTATATGAGGGCGGGTCTCCTAGCGGGCAGAGTTGGCGAAAAGACGGCTTTTTGCCATGGTCCGGTGTAATAGGGAGCCGAGCCTCACAGCAAGCGATCTGGATCATGACGGATTTGAAGAGTTTTTCGCCTCTCGTCGCGGTGGCGGCCGATGTGCGCGATTTCGAAGGCTATCGCTGGCACGCGGCCCCCGAGACCTATGTGAAGGCCGCGCTCACAGGCGCCGGCGCCATTCCGGTCATCGTGCCTTCGCTCGGCGACGCCCTTGACATCGACGCCCTGCTGGAGCGGGTCGACGGCGTGCTGATCACCGGCAGTCGTTCCAACGTCCATCCGACCCTCTATGGCGCGAGCGCCGACCCGCGCACCGAGCCCTATGATCCCGCGCGCGATTCCACCACGCTACCGCTGATCCGCGCGGCGCTCCGCCATGGCGTGCCGCTGCTCGCCATCTGCCGCGGCCAGCAGGAACTGAACGTCGCGCTCGGCGGCACGCTGATCTCGGAAGTGCAGGACCTCCCCGGTCGCGACGATCACCGTTCGCCGGTCTCCGAGGTGCAGGCGGAGCGCTTCGCCATCCGCCATCCGGTCCGCATCGTCGCCGATGGCTGCTTCGCGCGCATCCTGGAGCGCGACGAGATCGACGTGAACTCGCTGCACCGCCAGGCGATCGGCGAACTGGCCGAGGGACTTGTCGTCGAGGCGGTGGCGGCGGACGGCACGATCGAGGCGGTCAGCGTCCGCGACGCGCCGGGCTTCGCCGTCGGCGTGCAGTGGCATCCGGAATACTGGGTTTCGACCGATGCGCCGTCCGGCCGGCTGTTCCGCGCCTTCGGCGAGGCGATGCGCGCGCGCGCCGCCTCGCGCGGTCTGCTGGCGGCGGCGGAGTAGGGACTTTAGCAAGACCATCACCCTGACCCTCTCCCGCCAGCGGGAGAGGGGACTGCCTGCGACGGTCCTCCTCGGAATCCATGAAGAGCCCCGGCCAAAACCCTCGCCCGCTTGCGGGAGAGGGTAGGGTGAGGGGCTTTCTTGCTGGCTTGCTTTGACCGGCTGGAAGAGGCCTCAGGCGCCTGCCAGCGCGCCGCCGAGCATCAGCAGGCCGAAGAGGAGAATGCCGGTCGCGGCGAGGATCTGCAGGCCGTTGACGATGCGCAGCTGCGTCGCGCTCTCGCCGCCGGAGAAGCGCAGCGCCAGGTCCTTGGCCTTGACCGCCATCGTCGCCAGCGCCGAGACCGTCAGCCCGGTGCCGAGCGCCATCACCAGCACCGACAGGATGCCGGCCCAGTAGAGCTTCTGCGACACGGCGAAGACCAGCACGATGATCGCGCCCGAACAGGGCCGCACGCCGACGGCGAGGATCGCCGTCCAGGCGCGCGCGACCGTCAGCGGCCGGTCGAGCTGGGACGGGTCCGGCGCATGCGAATGGCCGCAGTCGCAGGCGAGGCTCGCCGCCGATTGGACCTGGCCGTTGCCGGCGAGGGCGGTGGCGGTGAAGCCCGTGCCGGCGAGACCGGCGGGAGCGCCCTGCGTCGCGAGCGCGAAATTCCGGCCGAGCTTGTGATGCGGGTGGTTGCAGGTCGCGGGGTCGTGCGCCACGCCAGCCTGGCCGCCATGAGCGTGGCCGCGTCCCGAAATCTTCATCCAGAGCAGCCACACGCCGCAGAGCGCGATCAGCGCGTAGCTCGCGATCTCCAGCGCGTCGGTCGCCCGCGTCATCGTCATCGCCGTGACGTTCAGGACCAGCGTGCCGACCGAGACGACGAGGATGGCGGTGAGCGCCTGCACCAGGGCGGAGGCGAACGAGATGACGATGCCGCGCTTCAGCCGGTCGCCGGTGGCGAGCAGGTAGGAGGCGATCACCGCCTTGCCGTGGCCGGGGCCGACGGCGTGGAAGACGCCATAGGCGAAGGAAAGCCCGATCAGGATCGCGGCGGCATGGCCGCTCTGCGTCAGGTTGGCGAGCGCGTCGGTCAGGTCGCGGTAGAAGATCGACTGCTGCCGCGCGATCCAGACGAAGAACGGCGCCAGCGGCCCGGCCCAGCCGACGACGCCGCCGCCATCGGGCGTGGCGATGCCGAACGGGCTCGGCGCGGCGAAGGCGAGGGTCGGCATCGCGCTGGCGGCAATGGCGCCGATCCAGCTTCTGGCGCGGGACAGCGTCATGAGCAGGCGATCGTGATCTGGGCCGCGAGGCTGGAGGCCGCGTCGGCGAGCTCGTCGGGCAGGTCGCGCTGGTCGGCGGGAATCGCGGCGAGCTTGGCCATGATCGCGGCGTCGAGCTCATGCGGCGGCGCATAGTGCGCCTTGCAGTTCGCCGGCGCGTCGGCGAGCGTGATCGCCTGGTGCTTCACGAAGTTGAAGGCGACGAAATATTCGGGGTCGAACACTTCGAGCGTCGTGTTCGGACCGACGGCGGTCGGCGTCTTCAGCGGCAGCGTGTAGAACAGCGTCAGCCGGCTGTCGTGGAAGTCGAGCCAGTACTCGGACGGCGCCTCGACCGGGGCGCGGCGGCCATTCACCTTGAGCCGCGTGAAATAGTGATAGTCCTTCAGCGAATCGACATTGACCTTGGCGAGCGGCTGCAACTCGTCGTCCGACAGCTTGCCGTCGCCATTGGCGTCGAGGCCCTGGATGGCGAAGGCGGTGAAGGCCTGGTCGAACTGCCAGATGTGGCGGATCGCCGTCATCTTGCCGTCGGCGTCGAAGACGATCTCCTCCTTCGCGTCGACGAAGACATGCGGATGCGCCTCTGCCGCGGTCGCGAAGAGCGCTGCGAGGGCGAAGACGATCAGGGATCGAAGCATGAGCATGGGTCTCTGCGAAGGGCGAGCGGCGGGAAGGGGGCCAGACAAGTACGGCCAGATCGTGTCGGCGGCGAAGGCCGGCCCGCGTCGGCGACGGGCGGCCCATCACAGTTTCTTGAGCGGCGGCGCTAGCAATTGCCGCCGTGCGGGCCGTTCTTGTCGAACCACTTCACCAGGAAGTCGATGAAGCTGCGCACCTTGCCGGAAAGGTGGCGGCGATGCGGGTAGACGGCGTGGATGGCGGAGCTGGCCGGCTCGAAGGGTTCGAGCACGACGGCCAGCCGCCCGGCCTCGATATCGTCCTTCACCACCAGATGCGGCACGATGGCGAAGCCGAGGCCGGCCATCGCCGCCAAGCGGGCGGCATTGGGGCTGTCGACCTCGACGCGCCCCTTTACCGGCACCGAGATCTTCTCGCCATCGACCATGAAGGGCCAGTTGGAACGATAGGCGACGTTGGAATCGAGAATGCACGGCTTGCCGATCATGTCCTCCGGCTGCTCCGGCGTGCCGTGTTCGGCCAGCACCTCGGGGCTCGCGACGACGGCGATGCGGAACGAGGCGAGGCGGCGGGCGATCAGGCTCGAATCGGTCAGCGTCGAAATGCGGATGGCGACGTCGAAGCCCTCGTCGACGAGATCGACGAAGCGGTCCTCCAGATGCAGCTCCAGCGAGATCTCCGGCTCGCTGACGACGAATTCCATGATGGCGCGGCCGAGTTCGCCATCGCCGAAGGTACGCGGCGCCGAGACCTTGAGGCGGCCGCGCGGCGCGGCATGGGCGTCGCCGACCGAGGATTGCAGGTCCTCGATCCGCTGCAGGATCTCGGTGGCGTCGCGTGCATAGCTCTGGCCAACCTCGGTCAGCGACAGCGTGCGCGTCGTCCGGTTCAGCAGGCGCGCGCCGAGCTCGTCCTCGAGCTCGCGCACATATTTGGAGATCAGCGCCTTCGAGCGGCCCATCTTGCGGGCGGCGGCCGAGAAGCCGCCGGCTTCGACGACCTCGACGAAGGTCTTCATCCTCGTGAGCGTATCCATGGTCGCCGCCTAGCCGGCCATGATCTTGGTTGCGAGCTCGATCAGCGCGCGGTCGCGGCCGGCGGGCGCGATCAGCGACACGCCGAGCGGGCAGCCCTCGTGCTCGGCGAGCGGCAGGCTGATCTGCGGCAGGCCGGCGAGGCCGGCGGTGCAGAGCATGGAAAGCGCGCGGTTGCGGTAGGATTCGAGCTCGTCGCCGCCGAGGCCGATGCGCGGCGCGATGCCGGGCGTGGTCGGGATGGCGAGCACGGTGTCGTCGCCGAGCAGGTCGTTCAAGCGGGCCCTCACCTGGGCGCGGCGAACGGCGGCGGCGTCATATTCCTCGCGGGTGACGTGGCTCGCCCATTCGAAGCGCTCGCGCACGCCGGGGCCGAAGCTCGGCTGGCGGCTCTGGATCCATTCGCCGTTCGCTTCCCAGGCTTCATAGGCCTGCATGGTGCGGAAGATCATGCGCCAGGCCGCGAGGCCGTCCGGCGCGACGATGACGGCGCCGGCCGGCTGCAGGTGGGCGGCGATGCGCGGCGCGGCCGAGCGAACGGCCGCTTCCTCGAGATCGCCGAGCAGCAGCGCGTGGATGTCGTCGCCAACGAGGAAGCGGGTCAGCGGCGTGTCGCTCTTGTCTTCGCCGAGCAGGACTTCGCCGACGCGGGCGAAGGTCTCGGCGTCGCGGGCGAACCAGCCGACCGTGTCGAACGATTCAGCCAGCGGCGCGACGCGCGAGATGTCGATGCGGCCATGCGTCGGTCGCAGGCCGATCAGGCCGTTATAGGAGGCGGGCGCGCGCACCGAGCCGCCGGTGTCGCTGCCGAGCGCGAAATCGACCAGCCCGCCGGAGACGGCGGTCGCCGAGCCGGAGGACGAGCCGCCGGGAATGCGGCCCGGGGCGCGGACATTGACCGGCGTGCCGTAGTGATGGTTCTCGCCGTTCATCGAATAGGCGAACTCGTCGGTGTGCACCTTGCCGACGAAGCGGGCGCCGGCGTCGAGCAGGATCTGCACGGAGGGCGCGCTGACGGTCTTGATGTCGCTTTCGGCCCGCTTCAGCGGGTGGCCGACGCCGGTCGGATAGCCGGCGACGTCGTAGAGGTCCTTGATCGCCATGGTCAGGCCGCTGAGCGGCCCGGTCGGGGAGGACGGCACTTCGACGGCGGGATAGTCGACGAACGCATGGACCGGGTCGTTGGCGAGAAGCATGGGCGTGTATCGACTTCCTTGAGGGATATCGGGGCGACGCCGGCGCGGCGTCGCCTTGCTCTGAATTCATAGCGCTATTCGGCGGGCTTTGCCAAAAAGAGCGTGGCGAAGACCTTCAGGCGGCGATGGCGGCGCCGTCCGAGCGCGGATCGCTGGCGCCGAAGATACGGCCGTCCTTGCGCCGGACGAGCGCGCCGGCATGGCCCATCGTGTCGGAATAGCCCTCATCGAGCACGGCGACCTCGTGGCCGGCTCTTTCCAGCGCCAGCAGCAGGTCGGGATCGAAGCGATTCTCGACGCGCAGATTGGTGTGGTCGGAGCCCCAGGTGCGGCCGAGCAGCCAGCGCGGCGCGGCGATCGCGTCGCCGAGATCCATGCCGAACAGCGCGTGGCGGGTGAAGACTGCCGCCTGCGTCTGCGGCTGTCCTTCGCCGCCCATGGTGCCGTAGCTCAGGATGCGGCCGTCGTCGAAGCGGGCGATCGCCGGGTTCAGCGTGTGGAACGGCTTGCGGCCGGGCTCGAGCGGGTTGAGCGCGTGCGGATCGAGCGAGAAGGAAGCGCCTCGGTTCTGCCAGGTGATGCCGGTCGAAGGCAGCACGACGCCGGAGCCGAATTCCCAGAAGATCGACTGGATATAGGAGACGGAGAGCCCCGTTTCGTCGATGGCGCCGAGCCATACCGTGTCGCCCTTTTTCGCCACTTCCGGCCAGGGCGCGGCGCGCCGCATGTCGATCGCCGCCGCCTCGCGCGCCAGCACGCGCGGCGACAGATGCACGGAGAGATCGCCGGCGAAGACCGGATCGGTGACGTGCCTGTCGCGGATCCTGAAGGCGCGCTTGGTCGCCTCGATCAGTCCGTGAATATGCTCGAAGCTCTCGCCGCGCTGGACGCCGAGCTGCTCGAAGATGCCGAGGATCAGCAGCGAGGCGAGACCTTGCGTCGGCGGCGGCGAGTTGAAGACGGTGGCGCCTTCGAGGCGGACGGAGAGCGGCGGCCGCAGCCGCGCCTCATGCGCCCCGAGGTCGGCCCGAGTCACCGGGCTGCCGACGCGCTCGAGGTCGGCGGCGATCTCGTTCGCGACGTCGCCCCTGTAGAAATCCAGGAAGCCGGCGCGGGCGAGGTGGTCGAGCGTGTCGGCCAGGCGCTCCTGGCGGATCGTGGCGCCGAGTTCCGGCGCCTTGCCGTCAATCAGGAACACGTCCTTGAAGCCCGGCGCGGCGGAGAGGGCGTCGAAATGCTCTGCCGTCAGCCGCGCCTGCGAGCGGGTGACGGAGATGCCCTTCTTGGCGTGCTCTATGGCGTTCGCGAGCAGGGTGGGGCGGTCGAGCCGGCCACCGAGGCTCTGCGACAGTTCATAGGCGGTGTTCCAGCCCGACATGGCGCCGGCCACCGTCAGCGCCGCGTCGGGGCCGCGCGTCGGGATGCGGTCATATTTCTCGCGATAGGCGCGGATGGTGGCGCCGGAGCCGGCGCCGCCGCAGGCTTCGAGATAGCGCGGCTCCTTGCCGGGCTCGCGGATCAGCCAGAAGCCGTCGCCGCCGATGCCGTTCATGTGCGGGTAGACGACGGCGATGGTGGCGGCCGTCGCGATCATTGCCTCGATGGCGTTGCCGCCGGCTCGCAGGATCTCGGCCCCTGCCTCCGCCGCGGCCCTGTGGGGAGCCACAACCATGCCCTTCTCGCCGACGACCGTTTCGCTCACGCGCTTTCTCCTGTTGCCGTTTCTGAATAGGCGAAAGCCCCTTCGCCCGAAAGCACGAATCAACCGCAGCGCCGGCGCCGGCGGCAGTGGAAAATCGGCCGGATTCGCCGTCGCGAAGGCCGTGCCAAGCGCCTGAGCTGACACAAAAATGTCGCGATTCCGTCGCGTTGGAGCGGTCCCGGCGGCCCATGCACGAATTTTGGGCCGGGAGGGCAAAATCCGCTTGAATGTTAACCGCGTTCGGCCTACCTACCTCCTCGCCCAATTATCGCACGTGCCTGTGGTTGCGTGCCGACCGGTGGGGCTTCGGACAAGAGGCCGAAGCGACGCCCAAGATCCTCCGCAAGGTGGGTCCCAGGAGTTCGGGAGCGATCCCGAGAAAGGTCGGCAGCCGGAAAGCGAAACCGGTGAACTCCGTCTCCGCGGAGGACGCGACTTGAAGCAACGACGTAGCGGGCTTTTTTGGTCTCGGACGGCTCTCCAAAGGCCGTTGTCACTGAAGAGGCACTACATCCTTGCCGGGCGTGCGGATCGGGTCTCCCGTTCCAAGCGAAGGCAGCGCTTACGATAAACGTCACCCGTTTGTCGTTGTGACTGCTACCCGCGAAAACTGCCGGCTCACCCCGGCAAAAACGGCTCGTCTTCAACGTTCCGATCGCGTCCATAGCGCTCGGCGCGACGATTTCGCTCCGGTTTCGTCATCGCTTTCGCAACGCTTTTTGGCCCTGGCAGGCCGACGGGGAGACCCTCAATGACCGCACGCATCATCGACTTCCTCAACAGCCGACGTCCCGACGGCCCGTGCCTTGTCGTCGATCTCGATGTCGTGCGTGAGAATTATCTCGCCTTCGCGCATGCCCTGCCGGACACCCGCGTGTTCTACGCCGTCAAGGCGAACCCGGCTCCGGAAGTGCTGGCGCTGCTCGCTTCGCTCGGCTCGAATTTCGACTGCGCGTCGGTCGCCGAGATCGACATGGCGCTGGCCGCCGGCGCGACCCCGGACCGCATCTCCTTCGGCAACACGATCAAGAAGGAGCGCGACGTCGCGGCTGCCTTCGCGCGCGGCATCAACCTCTATGCGGTCGATTGCGAAGCCGAGGTCGACAAGGTCGCCCGCGCCGCTCCCGGCACCCGCGTGTTCTGCCGCATCCTCTGCGACGGCGCCGGCGCCGAATGGCCGCTGTCGCGCAAGTTCGGCTGCGAGCCCGAAATGGCCGTCGGCGTGCTCGAGCATGCCCACCGTTCGGGCCTGCGCGCCTATGGCGTGTCGTTCCATGTCGGTTCGCAGCAGGCGAACACCGAGGCCTGGGACGGCGCGCTCGCGTCGGCCGCCGGCATCTTCCACACGCTCGCCGAGCGCGGCATCCAGCTGTCGATGGTCAATCTCGGCGGCGGCTTCCCGACCCGTTATCTCAAGGAGATTCCGGGCGTGGAGAACTATGCTTCGTCGATCGACTCCGCCCTGAAGCGCCATTTCGGCAACCGCATTCCCGAGACGATCATCGAACCGGGCCGCGGCATGGTCGGCAATGCCGGCATCATCAAGACGGAAGTCGTGCTGATCTCGAAGAAGAGCGATTCGGCCGACGACCTGCGCTGGGTCTATCTCGACATCGGCAAGTTCGGCGGCCTCGCCGAGACGATGGACGAGTCGATCCGCTATCCGATCCGGACGGCGCACGACCACGACGAGAAGACGCCCTGCGTCCTCGCCGGCCCGACCTGCGATTCGGCCGACGTCCTCTACGAGAAGGCGCCGTATCACCTGCCGGTGTCGCTCTCGATCGGCGACGAAGTGCTGATCGAAGGCACGGGCGCCTACACGACGACCTACTCGGCCGTCGCCTTCAACGGCTTCAAGCCGCTCGAAGCCTACGTGATCTGAAGGAAGTCCTTTCATGATCCAGATCGACGTGGAGGCGCCGGGGGAAGCCGGCGCCCGAGAGCTGCTGCTTGACCGGACCATGGGCCCGGATCGCCATCTGAAATCCTCGGAGCGCCTGCGGGAGAACCGCCTGCCGGCCTCCGGGCTGGCGCTCGTCGCCCGCGACGGCGACGAGATCGTCGGCACCGTCCGCCTCTGGAACGTCTCGGCCGGCGGCCGCGACGCGCTGCTGCTCGGTCCTCTGGCGATCGCGCCGGAGCGCCAGGGCGAGGGGATCGGCGGCAAGCTGATGCGCGCCGCCCTGAACCGCGCGGCGATGTTCGGCCATGGCGCCGTGATTCTCGTCGGCGACCTCGACTACTACGCGCGCTTCGGCTTTGCGACCGCGGCGACGCAGAGCCTGATGATGCCGGGGCCGGTGGAGCGCAAGCGTTTCCTGGCGCTGGAACTCCAGCCCGGCGCTCTCGACGGCGCCTCGGGAATGCTGGTCGCGACGGGCGACTGGTCGGTGCCGCCGCTCGCCGCGCGGGACTTTCCGCTGGTTGCACGCCCGCGCAGGCTCGACCTCCTCGATACGAGCCGCTAGGCTTTCTC
>NZ_JAPKNK010000018.1:0-20693 GCF_026343855.1 Kaistia nematophila
GGCTGTTGGGTATGCAAAGGCCCTCACCCCGGCCCTCTCCCGCCTCGCGGGAGAGCGTTGGGTGAGGGTCTTTCCTGACTTAGCTCGTGCCGAACTTCAGCAGCTTGATCGCGTCGAAATCCTGGACGCCGCCGCCGACGCGCTTGGTCGTGTAGAAGAGCACGTAGGGCTTGGCGGAATAGGGATCGCGCAGGACGCGGACGCCGAGGCGGTCGACGACGAGATAGCCGCGGCGAAAATCACCGAAGGCCAGCGACAGCGAATTGGCGGCGATGTCGGGCATGTCCTCGGCCTCCGTCACCGGGAAGCCCATCAGCGACGCCTCGCCCCCCGCCACCGCCGCCGGCTGCCAGAGATAGTGGCCGTCGGCGTCCTTCAGCTTGCGGACCGTCGCCTGGGTGCGGCGGTTGAGCACGAAGCGGGCATTGGCGCGGTAGCCTGCCTTCAGCGTGTAGATCAGGTCGACCAGCACGTCGGAGGGATTGCTGGAGGGGAGCGCCGCGGAGGTTCCGGTCACGACATAGCCGAGCTTGCCCCAACTCCAGCTCGCCTCGGCGGCCGTGGTGTAGGCCAGGAAGCCCTTCGGCTTGTTGGTGCCGTCGCCGGAAACGAAGGCGGTGCCTTCCTGAGCCGCGAAGGCGCTCTCCACCTCGGCGGCGATCCAGTCGTCGATGTTGACGGCGCTGTCGTCGAGCAGCGCGGCGGTTGCCGCCGGCATGGCGTAGAGTTCCATCGCCGGGAAATCGAGCGCGGCGATGGTGGGCGACGTGGTCTGCGAGCGGCTATCCGTCTCGCCGGCCCAGCCGACCGCCGGGCCGGCGGTCATGAAGGGCTTGCGATAGGTGCCGCTTGAGACCTGGCGGACGTCGGCGATGGCGCGGATCGGCGAGATCGCGGCAAGTCGTTTGCCGATCTCCGTCTCCGTCTCGACCGGCACGAGATAGCCGCCATCGGCATTGGTGCCGGCCGAAAGCGCCTTCTGCTCCAGCCGGCGGAAGCCGTCCTCGTCGCCGCCGCGGACATAGCTTTCGAAGGCCTGCTTGTGCTCGGACGGCCGCGCCGTGCCACGCTCGGCCGAAAGCGGCGGGCGCCTACCCTTCAGCGTCAGTTCGTCCAGCGCCTTGTTGATGCGGTCGAGCTTGTCGGTGGTGACGACGTCGGCAGAAAGCTTGGTCTCGATCTCGGCAAGCCGCTCGTCATTGGTGTCCTTGAACGCCTCGAAGGCGCGCATGAAATCGTCGAAGGCGGCGGAAACGTCGCCGCTCTCGGCGGCCTTCGCTTCGGGGGCGGCAGGGGAAATCTCGGTCATCGCGTCGTCCTTGTCAGGTTGGGGGAAAGGCGGGCCGGATGGAGGGTGCGGGCGGCCCGGCGCATCCGCGCGGCGAGGCCGGTGGTCTTGACGCTCGAGACGCGGGCGTCGGGCTGCATCGGGAAGGTGACGACCGAGATCTCCCAGAGGTCGATCTCGACCAGCCTGCGGACGCCGGCCGTCCGGTCGGCGCGGGCCTTCACGGTCTTGAAGCCGATCGAGAGGCCATCGAGCGCGCCGGCCCGCATCAGGCTCGCCACCTCGCGGCCGCGCGCCACGTCGGCCATCAGCCGGCCCCGCACGAAAAGGCCGCGCGGGTCCTCGCGGATCTCCATCCAGACGCCGATCGGCTCGGCCGGATCGTGCTGGTAGAGCATGCGGATGCCGGCCGCGCCGCGTTTGGCGATCGAGCCGCGAAAGGCGCCCGGCAGCACGAGATCACCGGAGAGATCGGCCGTGCCGAACAGGCTGGCATAGCCGGAAAACACCCCTTCGCCGTCGACGCCGGAGAGGTCGGCGGCGGCGAATTTCGTTTCGAGCGCGGGCGCGGTGGAAAGGGTCATGCGGTCTCCTTCGCGGAAAGTTCCGCGTGGAAGGGGGAGTCGGATCAAAGGGTTGTGGTGGACGGCTGAGGCGTTGATTCAGGCGGCAGGCTCACGCCCGCCATCATCCCGAGCTAAGACCCGGGATCCATTCAGCCGAGGCCTTGGACATCGCGAATTCATCAGGACGCCGACAAACCCAGTTGCATGGATCCTCGCCTTCGCAAGGATGACGCCGGTGCATGGACCGGCGGACGTACCGGGGTCGTGCATTGCAGACACTCGAACTAGGCTTGCCACCGTGCCGGCGGCCGAGCTTTCATTTCATCATGCCCGACTCGCTTCATGCCATCGCCGCGTCCGTGCGCACCTTCCTGGAACCGGCCTGGCGACACTGGCAGCCGGGCGCCAAGCCGCCGTCGAAAAACACCTGCGGGCGCAGCAGCCTGTTTCTCGAACGCGTATTGCGCCACGAGGGCTACGAGGCCCGCTGGACCAACGGCATTCCCCGCCTCGGCGAGGATGCCCCCGAACTCGGCCCGTTCGGCTTCTTCGACGGCACGCGCTGGGAAAGCCATGCCTGGGTCGAGTGCGACGGCCTCATCGTCGACGTCACCGCCGATCAGTTCGGCGCGCCGCCCGTCCTCGTCACGCCGACGACCGACCCGCGCTATGGCGCGCGGACGCTGGATACCGCGAGCCCGGAGGCGGTCGCCGCCCGGCAACGGACGGTCGACGAACTCTGGCGGGGCTGGGGGACGCGCTAGCTTCGCGCCAGAAGCCTTTCGAGCGCGCCGGCGAAATCGCGAAACACCTTGCGGTGGTCCGGCGCGAGGCGCTGCAGGATGCGGTTCAGCATCTGGGTCATTCACGTTCTCCAGTCGGCTCGTGACGCGAGCCCCACACTCACCGCTTTGATGGACGCTCCGCGTCGCACCACGCTCGCCTCTCTCCAGCGGGCGATGGACCAAGAAACCATCGCCACCCGAATCCCTTACCGCCGGTCGTTGAAGAAGCGGGTCAGCCTCGCGATCTCGGCGACGAAGTCGTTGAAGCGGCGGTTCGAGCTGGCGAGTTCCTTCAGCGCCCAGACGAGCAGGCCGCTGGCGCCCGACGCCCAGAGGAACAGCGCCAGATGCGCGAGGTCGCCGCGACTGGCAAAGGCGCGGGTCAGTTCGTCCACCCCTCGTCTCCTTCCTGCCCGCCCTCGCCTGGCTGAGTCGCGCCATAGCCGACCGCCTGGCGCTTCTCGTCGCGGGAGAGGAAATCCGCCGCGCCGACCCGGCTCCAGAGCGCATTGCGTTCGTCGGAAAGCGCGGAAATCGCGTCGGTGTCGAAGCCGAGCCGAATGGCGCCCGGAAAATGCGGCGCCAACCAGGCGGTCAGCGCGTCGGCGGTGCGGCCGACAAGCGGCAGCACCGTCTGGCGCCAGAACACCCGGTTGGCCTCGGCATAATTGGCAAAGGTGTTGTCGCCGGGAATTCCGAGCAGAAATGTTTGCTCGATTTTCTTCAAAGTGCAGGCTCGCCCGTGTGCATATGCCGATATCATGTTGCGACATTGATGCGGGTGCGAGCTTCGTCGCCCGACAACGACGACGGGCGAAGGAGAATGCGTTTCGCATCGACAGGCTCACAGTCTAGAGCGATAAAACTGGCGACCACCTTCACCCATTGCCGACACGTCACAACACGCCAAACGGCTCACGTTCTCGTTGGAACCCGTTGTCATGGACTCAGCCGGACTGCCCTGATCCCGGCAAGTCGTCAGCCGGCAAGGATTTTCCATCATGAGGCTACAGGTTCACCAAGCAAGACACTTAAAGTCAGCAATAATTCTGCGCAACCTGTCAAATACATATTGACATCTACAGAGCATTATGCTACTTTTACTTTCTGCATTTTATTGATTCGGCGATCTGTCGGGCAAGCTGTTCTGCTTGTCTTTTGAACGACATCGCCGCTGTGCCTTATCTTTCCTGAAATCTTACCACAGATGCACCCAAGAACGGGTAGCCTATCTGATTCTAGAGTATTGCCTAAATCAATTGAAAACAACTAAAGACAATCACGCAAATTCAGTATTTTTCTACAAGAATGCTCTTTCGAATTCCATCTTTGAATACATTTGGTCTAGATACCAAAATGACGAAGGTTCGAAGTTGTATCTAATAACCCTAACCTTCAATCCCATGACATTCAAAAATAGAGGCTGGCAGGAGGCCGTTGATCATCGACGCCGATCCCGAATAGCACGACACGCCTATCAAATGTTTGCCGACTTTCGTCACTGGTGGATCGGAGGAATTTTCAATTACATGTCGAATGGCACGAGGAAAGCCAATTACAGCAACCAACCCGTCTGCTTTGCCTTCGTCGACGACACCACTGACATGGAGCCCTACCCTCACATCCATGCCGTTTGCTGCGTTAGAAGCAGTCTCGTTCAACCCTTCGAAAACTGGCTTCTAGGATGTCACGAAGTTCCCACTCAGACGGCCGATGCCCGGCAGGCATGGAAATCGCTCAACGCCGATGAAATTCAGGTTGAAAAGATAAGGCCATCCAGATCGGACCTCGCCAAGGCGGTGTCATATGCGTCGAAATTCCATGATCGGCTTCCTAATCAGGACGCCGGTGAGGAACTGATGCGGTCCTTTCCCGAGAAGCATTCGCCTCACCCAAATCGGAATCGGATGGCCAATGTCACCCTGAATATCCGCCCGGGAATGGTTCGCTAGTCCGCTTCACCTCGGAATTCGTCCTGTTTGCGGCGGCCAATCGACCGGACGGACGACACGGATGACCTCGATACCGTCTTCGGCGAGCCTCTTGTCGAACATCTTCCGACAATGTGCGTGGAAGCCCCAATTGCCGAAGAAGCCCTGTGGCACTCTCTCCGGGGGCAGCTTCGCCTTCTCATCTGCAACGAACGCAGACAGCCGCCGCTCATATTCCTTTTCCGCAATTGCCTTCATATCATCCTCGCTCACAATTTGCCGATCTCGTTCCGCTAGCTCAGGTCGGCTCCAAAGGAATGGTTTCGATAGAAAAAGAACGTTTCGTGCTCTTCGATCATGGAGTATTGCCCGTAGAGCCGCTTGGCCAACCGATGCGCCATCCAGCGATAGATCGGCTCCTTCCGATCCGTCGATGCCTCAATTCGGAACAGATAGGGCCTGTCCCTAAAAGCCCACTCTAGAAGGAGTGCCCGAGCGGCTTTGAAGACCGGGAGTGCGGACCGAAAATAGTCGCCATCCTCGACAGAAACGACATCTTGGAAGTCGAGCCAGAAGTGAGGATTGTAACGCCGCTTCCTCGTCCCGCCGCCTACGATATAGAAGACCACGGCGGCTCCCGGGGCCGCTTCGAAATTGAATGTCAGCCCATCAACCGTGAAACGCCGCTCAAATAGGCCGGCACGATCTCGGTAGGGACGAACCAAGCCTATCCCCTCGCCTGATCCCGAGCAGCCGGGAGATACCGGTAGAGTGTCGGAACCGAAACGCCGAGGCGATCGGCCACCTGCTTCACCGATATCTCAGAATCGGCCAGAAGCGCCCGTGCAGCGGCGATATCGGCATCCGACATGGCTCTGGGCCGGCCACCAACCTTTCCAGCCTCCTTGGCCGCCCGGAGGCCTGCCATGGTGCGCTCTCGGATCAACGAACGCTCCCATTCGGCAAGAGCACCGAAGACGTGAAAAATGAGCTTGCCGCCGCTGGTCGTGGTTTCGAGGTTCTCCGTGATTGAGCGGAACTCGATACCCCGCCGGTTCAAATCCTCGACGGTATCGATCAATTGACGAAGCGAGCGCCCGAGACGGTCCAGCTTCCATACGATGAGACAATCGCCGGGACGCAGGAAGTCTAGCGCCTTGGCTAGTTCGGGGCGGCCCCGCTGTGTGCCGGATGCGGTCTCTACAAAAATCTTCTCTGCGCCGGCCTGACGCAGCGCTAGCTCTTGAAGCTCCGAACTCTGAAACTCCGTGCTCACTCTCGAATAGCCTACGAGCAAAACCGAAACCTCTCAAAAAGGGGCTCTGAACCATATTTTGAGAATACATATTTCGAGATACAGTTTCAAGAATTGAATGGCCTCGCTTCTAGCGGCGTCCCAAGGAAGCCACTGGTTGTCTCAAATACGTTCGTTATCGATAATGGCCACCTGCTACATTCTCATTCGAGACATTGTGCGCCACAGGCGAAGAGAGCGAATGGAGATGAAATGGCAACTAAGCCCTCAAAATCGACAGAACTCTATCACTATACGAGCCTTGCCGGCCTGATGGGTATTGTGAACTCCGGCACGCTCCATGCGTCGCACATCGATTTTCTAAATGACCGCAAAGAGATGGCTTACGCCGACGACGTTATGCGCCCCACAATCAGGGAGGAATTCAGAACCAGATTTCTAGAGCTTCAGAACGCAGGCCTGATGAACGACAATTTCGACATGGACTGGCTCTGCGACAAAGAAACCGACACGTTCTTTCGAGTCATTAGTGAAGTATCTAATAGATACAGCCCCATCTTTATCTGCTCTTTTTGTCGAACCGATGATCCATATATCGCCGAAAATGGCCTTTTAAGCCAATGGAGGGGATACGGAGGAGGAGGAGTCTCTATTGTTTTTGACGAATACGAGCTTAAGACTCTGGTCGAGGCGCAACTCTCGAAATTCAAGCTAGCGGTAACTTCGTTTGAAAATATCATCTACGGGAAAGAGAGCCATAGGTTTACAGAAGTCGAAGCCGATCTTGATTTGTTCCGAAGGGCCGTGCCTACGTTGATGGAACATACGATGAGCAAGGCACTCGGAAAAAAAGTTGTGTTTGAAGGTGAGAAGGTAGAGATCGACGACCTCTATCTTCCATATGCAAATGTAAAACCAATACTAAAGCATCCCGCCTTTTTCGAGGAGAGAGAAACAAGGATTGTTGTAGCGGTTGCTCGCAACAAGTTCAGCAAAAAGTCAAGCCTGAAGAAGAAGGATATAAAATTCAAGCTTCGAGACAACTACCTCCTGCCCTACATAGTCCTCGAAAAGAAGGGACGAAAGCTCCCAATAAAGCGGGTTATCGTCGGCCCCTCAGTCGAACCCCTGCGCCGAAAGGCAAGCGTGGATTTGCTGCTTAGTGAAAACGGCTACGATGTGCCGGTAACCGTGTCCGAAATCCCATTCGCATAGTTTGCTCGCCGGAACTTAGCCCACCCACCCCCGAGGCCAGCGAGGTCAAAGCGATACTGTATACTCCTCGCCATCTCGCACGGCCTCAAGCAGATCGACAATTTCCTTCGAATAACGACGGTTGGGATGCTTCCCTTTAGTCGGTATTGCGTAGTGATATTTGTTATCAGTCGAAAATATATCGACCCCCGTCTCATCCCTCACCTGCTCTATCAGCTTTCGGGCCTTCCACCAGAAAGTAAACCCGAGCAAACTGGAAACGTCTGTTAGAGAATATGGATAGCTTGCGTTGGGACTATCGGTCCTCGCAATTCCTAGAAGCTTTGGCAATTCGGTTTCGGAGTCGGCAACCGTCTGCAATTGGGCATAGTCCACTTCGATATTGCCCCGAGGAATATCACTCCGAAGCAGCTTGAAGAACCTTGCTGAGATCGCTCGCAATAACTTGGGATTGACCCATTTAAGTGGCGCCGTTTCTGTTAAGCACTGAAAAATCCAACCGAAGCTATCTGTCACAATGGCTCGAACCCGAAGCTCGGAGCCATTTGCACTCACAACATACTCCTCCCGGAAATCCGTCAACGAAGGTGCATCGGGGCGCCACTCAATGTAAAACACGTTCTCGATCAGCTTGTCAGGACCACCCAGAATTTCACCTATATCCTGAAGGATACCGGTGACATTCGTATCGCCGAGACCATACCCAAAAATAAACACGGGATGCTCAGCCAGATACGTAAGCAACTTCGCAGATATATACTTCTTCTTAATTCGGTAATTTTCGTAGTCGGCTCCCGTAATAACGATAGAGCTGGGGTCTTCCATCGAACCGTGTATTTTGAATATCTCACCGACAAGGTTCATGTCCCGCCTAATTACCTTCTCCCCCACGACCGGCTCATAGTCCCCAAAGACCCTTTCTAAGAAGTCATCATAGTTGGTCGTGATGATCGCATGGGGGTTCGTCTTCGACAGAAGATCAATCTCCTCCCTCAGCGACGAATCGGCGGTAGTATTTGCTTCACCCGCCGCATCTTGGATATCCAAAGCGATAATATGCTTGAGGAAGATGGACTTATCGGGTGATTTGCTGAAATACTCGGGAGGGAACGTGTTCTTCCCATGAGTCCATGCCCATTCGAATACTTTATCCTCTAGGATAGACCCAATTTCGATCAGATTGTCATTCGTCTTCTGGCGGAAATATTGAAACTCCTGATCAGACAAGCCAATCCTTGCGGCCGCTGACCTTAGCAACTCGATCCAAGTCGGAGCACCTAGGTAGCGCTTCGAAATGCCGGTTCCAATGAAGAAAATCGGCTGGCACTCCGAATCCTCTAGCGTTTGCTTGATCAAAGCAACCGCATGCTGTTTATAATTTTCGTATGTCGAATTAACCATTCGATCGCTCCCCCGAAGATGCATTGCGACACTGAAGCCGGTGAACCCCTAAGGGAGATTCAAACAGCCGACTTAAGTCATCGACTCGCAAGCAATGCTACCGTGGGTTAGCGGCGTTCTCCATCGCCACTCGGGCGATGCCAGCGGGCGGCGAATGAATGACATCGCCCTCCCCCCGCCGCCAGCAATGCTACCGGTAATAGTTCTTGTTACGGAACAGATAGAGAAGCACGTAAACGGGGAACCACAGACCGCCGGTGATCAGGGTCAGGAGTATGTGCAACCAGTGGCGAAACCCATGCAACTGATACCCGCCGCCTGCCACTGCTCCACCACCACCCCCACCCGCATTCATAAAGACGTTCGGGGTAGACGACTTCTGGCTCTTCAGAAGCTCCAATTCACGCATCTGCGGATCGAGAATCTCGCCACAATGCCGGCACTTCTTAGCCTTGGCCGTGATCTCGCCCGAGCAATACGGACACTCGATTGTCGCAACCGACGACGCTTCCATAACAGTTCCCCCGTTCAAAATCGGAAACCATCCAGAAGCGCCTCCCCCTGACGGAGGCGTATCTTCAGACGGTATTTGGGCTGATTACCCCAATAGATATACCGGTTCAAGCTGAAAACTGATACGTCTAGATATGTGATTTCCTTCCAACCGATCTCATCAGATGGGAATGGAACAGGATGCACAATCAAAGCGGGTTGCAGAGCTTTTCAAGGACCGTCTCAAGGCGGCCCGAAAGCAGGCCGGGCTCACTCAGGACGAACTGGCTACGAAGGCAGGCATCTCTGTCGTGACGTTGAGCAAGCTCGAAACCGGGGTGAACAAGCCGGCCTTCGACATACTGGTGGCGCTGGCGCATGCGCTGGAAGCCTCGCCGAGCTTCCTACTTGGCTGGGACCCACAGGCCGACGCCAAGACGGATGCTAGCAGGCGTGCCCTATTGCTGAGACTGAACGTTATAGTTCAGAAGCTGTCGGACGAGTGGATCGAACAACTGATCGCTTTGGCCGAACGTGCTGCTCCCCAGCCCCGCCGGTAGGCTAATTCCAGCGTGCAACCTTGCCAATTGGTCAATCCCGCTTCGCCCCATCCCGGAGGTTCAATCGATTTTCGTTAAAGAGCCAATCTGAGTAGTTGGCGTTGACGAGGCTTTCGTCAGCCATGTCTTTAACCAAAAAAACTTCGGCGGGATTATCTCGCTTCGTCCAGATCATTCGACCTCCGCCGCCCCTGAACCGAACTAGATATCTAGGATCACGTAGCGAGGGCCAACCAGAAAGCAATTTCTTAACATCTGGATCGTCATTTTTCGCCGGACGAAGGCTACTCATATGAATCGACTCCACTACCGCCCTTATTTGCTCCGCCGTCTTAGCCCTTAGGTTATATAAATCCTCATCGCTTATATTAACCGGAAAATCTGTTACATATTTCTCTTTTGAACCCCTTCGAGAGTCCAGCAATTTCGATCTCTCTTCAGTGAATTCTATGATTTTCACTGCAATTTCATTTAATCGCTTCTGATAAAGTTTCATCCGATTATTGATGATCGAACTATCGAGGCTCCCAGTCTCAATTGCATCGACAAGTCGTTCGAGCTTGTCATCCAGCGACAGCTTTTCACCAGCCAGCCTGTCCAGTTCAATACCGATTTGCTGATTGCGGCTTCCCACACCACCTTCGATAACGGCTTCAAGATCGATTTCTTGAACGAAGGATAAGAATGACTTTTCAAAATGATCATAGCCCCACGGCCGAGTATTGCACGACCCATTGTCAATTTGGCTACAATAGATTATCTTTGAACTTTTATACCTGTTATGCTGATTTACATACATCTTAGCGCCACACTGACCACAGAAGGCCAATCCGGTAAAGATGTTTGCGTATCTCTTACCTTTTGCGCCCACGCCCTGAGTGCTTCGACGCTCCATAGAAGCTTGGGCCGCATAGAATGTTTCTTCACTCACAATTGCGGGAAAATAGTCCTTTATAGGCTCCCCTTCGGGAATCTTCTCGTTAACCCCACCTCGACGCAATTGCGGCTGGAACTCTCCGATTACAGCCCTGTTTCGCAGAACGCCCATCCGAACGGCAGAAACCTGCCAATGGCTCCTTCCTCGAAACGTAGGCACAGCTTCACGGTTCAGAGTTTTGGCGATGGTGTAGATGCCATGGCCATCTATCGACATCTGGAAGATACGCCGAACAATGGCGACTCTCTCGTCGTTAACGAGGAATGTCCGTCTATCTGGTGAGAGCGTGAGCCAACCCGGACAGTTCGCTGTCATCTTCAGGCCGTGCGATATAGCCTCTCGCTTTCGTGCCCAACTCGCTCTTATCCGAGATGCCTTAACGGCCGATTCCTCGTTCGCTCGTATCATATGAACGAGGGAAGTCAGCATTTGCATCGGGTCGATAGGTTTCCGATAGACGACATTGTCCAACATCGTAACGACAACGATGTCTCGATCTACGATGCGGTGGAGCAGGTTCATCGCATCCATCGGATGCTGCCGGCTGATGCGATCAAGAGACTCGACCAGTAGGTAGGAGCCCGGTTCGATCTGGCCTTCAGATATCGCTTGGAGGAACGTTCCAAGAGCGCCGCTGGACACGTTTTGGCCTGTGTAGGCCGATTGGCCTTCGTCCTTCACGACGTTCTCGGAAACGAAATCGAGCTTATGTTCAGCCGCATACCTCTCGGCCATTTCGGATTGGCGACGGCCAGAGTCACCCTGTCCTTGGATGGCGGTCGACCACCGGATGTAGGAATAAGCTTTTGGCTTAGTCATAAGAGGAATCATCCCATGATCAGATTGCTAGATTGCAGCCTACACGCCTTGGCTGCCCAGTTGAAAAAAATTGGTCGACCTAGCAGCATGGGCGGCACGCCGAAGGCGAGCGCGATCTCGCGCGCCGCGCCGTTCTTCGCCTCGATGAAATCCATGTCGTGCGGGGTCAGCGCCATCGAGGTCCAGTCAAGCCCGCCTTCGAGCAGAAGCGGCCGGCCGGCATTGACCGCGCCGGTATAGTTCGCCTCCAGCTCGCGCTTCAGCCGCTCGAACTGGTCCTGGCTGAGATTGGCGCCGCCCTCGCCGCGATAGACCAGCGCGCCGGAAGGCCGCGCCGCATTGTCGAGCAGCGCCTTGTTCCAGGCCCCGGCCGCATTGTGCAGATCGAGCGCGGTCGCCGCAGCCTCCAGCGGGGCGAAGCCGTAGTGATCGTCGAGAGGATGATAGAGGCGAAGATGCAGGATCGGCGACTGGCCATGCTCGACCGGAAATCGGACCGCGCGGCCGGCGACGGAATACTCATAGGCCTCCGGCCAGCCATCCGGCCCCGGCACCACCTTCACCCGGTCCGGCCGTAACGCGTGCAGTTCGGCCGGCTCGCCGCCGAGTTGGACCAGTTCGGCATAGGCGTTGCCGGCGACGAGCCAGTTCCCATAGAGCGTCTCCAGCCAGGCGGTGCCCGACTGGCGTGGGTTGGGTCGCGAAAGCAGCCCCAGCAGCGGATGGTCCGGCCGTTCGGCCTCGCCCTCATAGGCGAGCCACGGCACCGAGGCCGCCGCCTCCGCGATCATCGACACGGCGCGATAGACGATGGCGTTCTTCATGAAGCCTTCGCGGGCGAGGCTGGCGAGATCGCGCGGCGTCCAGGCCGGGCGCCCCTGCCCCTGCAGCGCGATCAGCGGTCCGGCCTTCGAGGCCTTCGTCGCGGGCGCGGCAACGGTTCCGCCGAACAGGCGGGAGAAGAGATTCGCTTTCATCGCGTCTCCGATCGAAAGAAGGCCAGAAAGCCCGCCTTCGGGTCTTGGTTGCATCGAATAGGTATGCACAACCAGCGGAATCATCGTCCCGATGGCCGGAATCGATCGAAGCGCCTGCGGCTTTCGCTTGCATTCCGAACCGTCAACTGAACTATGGGCGCAGTTTTGGAGGCGAAGTCCGAGGCGAGATCCCGCCCTGACGTCGCCCAGAACTTTCCGGCCCCCTTAGCATCTCGGCTGAAAGAGGACTCACCGGTGCTCGACTTCGCCTCGCTCCTCGTCGCCATCGGCTTTGCCACGGCCTTCCTGGCGGCGATCCTGCTCGCGGCCTGGAAGACGACGCGCCGGGACGGCTTCCTGTTTTCCTGCGCCGTCGGCACGCTGCTTGTCGCCGTCAGCGTCGGCTTTTCGACGGTCGACAGCATTGATCCCTCCTGGTGGGCGCAGGGCCTGGGCCTCGGCCTGCTGCTGGCCGGCGAGGCGAGCCTCTATGGCAGCGCGGCGCAGTTCCGGCTCGGCACATCGCCCGGTCCGCGCATCATCCTCGCCACCGTGATTTCGGTCGTGCCGGTCCTGCTATCGCTTTTCGCCGGCTATAACGGCCTCGCCTATTCCGTCAGCTATGCCGGATCGGCGGCCCTGCTGCTGCTGGTCGCCCACCAGTTCTGGCTGGCGCGGGCGGAGGCGCCGATGACCGCGACCGGCATCGCCGCCCTCTATTTCCTGGTCGGCCTGTCGTTCCTGCCGCGCGCGGTCCTGGTGCTGACGCGCGACGGCCTGATCACGGCGGGCCCGCCGCGCAACTGGGCGCAGGACCTCTCTCTGATACTGATCATCGGCGCCATCCCGGCGCTCGGCGCCATGACGATGGCGCTGAGCCAGATCCGGACCGCCCACGCGCACCGGCGCGAGGCGCTGACGGATTCGCTCACCGGACTGATGAACCGCCGCGCCCTGTTCGACACGCACGACGTCTCGATACCGCCCTACTGCGTCGCAATCCTCTTCGACATCGACGAATTCAAGGCGATCAACGACACCCATGGCCATGCCATGGGCGACCGCGTCATCGCCCTTTTCGCCAAGGCGCTGAAGCTCGACCTGCCGGCCGACGCCTCGGCGGCGCGGATCGGCGGCGAGGAGTTCGCTCTGATCCTCAGGGACATCGGTGTGGACGAAGCGCTCCGCCTTGCCGATGCCGTGCGCCGGCGCTTCATCGATCTCGCAGCGAGCGAGGTGGGCCTTCCCTGCACCGCGAGCGCCGGCCTCGCCGCGAGCGGGCCGCTCGGCATGCGGACGGATCGCATCCTCGCCGACGCCGACCGAGCGCTCTATGAGGCGAAACGAGCGGGCCGCAACCGGGTCATGGTCGGTCGGCCGTCGCAACTGCCGGCGCAAGCCTCCGCTCCGACCGACATGGGCAACATCGGCGGCTGACTTCGCGGCTGCGCACGGCCGCTCACGGACCGCTGAAGGCGATGCTGGCGTTCTTCTGGTTGGTGAACAGCAGCGACGGATCGAGCGCCTCGAGCCCGTCATAGGGGTTGGCGTGGATCGCCAGGATCCACAGGCTCATCGACGCCGTGATCGCATAGATCGCCAGTGCCCGCCGGCCGGCGCGGGTTCTGTCGGCGTGGGTCGCGGCAATGGTGACGGCCGTCAGCACCGTCAGGAACATGACGAGATACCATTTGTAATAATCGATCGAGGTGTTGCCGACCGCGAGGCGAAGGTTGCGGGCGTCCTGCAGGTCGTTGAAATCGGTCATCACCTGCGAGACGAGCGAGGCCGGCGCATTGCCCCGCGCCAGGGTCGCCACTTCGCCGCGCAGATCATGCAGGATGGTCTCGACCTGATCGTCCGGCGTCTCGTTCTTGTCCTGCAGCCATTCCTTGCTCGCGACCTGCTGGCGATAGGCGATGATGCCCGCCGCCAGCTTCGAGGAGTCGAGGATGTCCGACTCGGCGCTGCGCAGCAGGCGGGCGATGGCCGAGCGCTCCATGCTGGTCGCCTGGTCGGCGCGCGAATTCACCGCCCAGATGTCGGCAGCGATGAAGCCGAGCGACAGCGCCCAGGCCGTCGCGATCGTGCCGAGGAACGCGGATTGCGGAATGGAGCCGACATCGCGGATGGCGTGTCCCGAGAGAAAATGGAGCGCCACGCGGCCGATGCCGTAGAAGGCGAGACCGAACGCCGTGAACAAAACGAACAGCATCGGCACCGAGAGATGCGTGGCGAACTCCATCGATTGACCCCATCCATCTGACATCGTCGTAACAGCTCCACCGACCTTCCGATGGAATCCATCCGCTCGACCGATGCTTCGGCGGATTCGCCGCGCAAGACAACCGCGCATGCGGCCAGAAGATCCACAGGGCGCCGAACAATCGTGTCCGGCGCGGTCGCGACGGTCACATCGTGCGGATCCTCGGCTCGCCCGGCGCGCGCAGCATCAGCGCCGTCAGCGCCCAGACCAGCGCGTCGAGCCTGTCCGGTGAACGGCCGTTGGCGAGGCCCTCCGGCCCGAAATCGGCCATCTCGTCCTCCAGCGCCGGAAAGGTCCCGGCATGGCGCACCCTGCCCTGCGCATAGAGTGCCGCCACCGGCTCGGCCCGCAGATATTTTCCACGCGTCGCCCGGACGGAGGTGACCGGCACGGCCGGATCGACCTCGTTGATCACGCTCGCCACCATGTCGCCGCCCTGGTTGACCTCGGCGACCAGCAGGTCCGCGTCGAGCGCCCGGTAGAGTCCGACCGCGACGGCGGCCCAGGCGGCCGGCTTCACCTCGGCCAGGCTGCGGTCGGCCAGCACATAGGCGGTGCCGTCCACGGCCAGCCCGCAGGCGACGATGCCGCAGGCGTCGGCCCCCTTGCGCCGCGAGGCCGGCGGATCGACCGCGACGGCGATGCGCATCAGCTCCGGCGCCTTCTCCACCCGCGCCCGCTCGATCGCCTCGCGGCTCCAGAGCGCGTCGGCGCGATCCTCGATCCATTCGCCGTCGATTTCCTGCCGGCCGAGCCGCGTGCCGCGATAGCGCCCGACGACGCGCTCCAGGAAGCCGGGCGCCAGATTGGCGAGGTTGGCGCCCGTGCCGGCGCGGGTGGTCACCGTGCGCTCGGCGGCGAGCAGCCGCTTCAGCAGCGGGATCGGGCGCGGCGTCGTGGTGACGAGCTGGCGCGGCATGTCGCCGAGCCGGAGGCCGAATTGCAGCATGTCCCAGCACGCCTCTGGATAGCGCCACTTGCCCAGTTCGTCCGCCCAGGCCGCCTCGAATTGCGGCCCGCGGAGGCTTTCCGGGTCCTCCGACGAGAAGCAAAGCGCCACCGCGCCATTCGGCCATTCGAGCCGGCGGCGCGAGGGCTGCCAGTTCGGTCGCTCATGGCGACGATGGACGGAAAGCAGCCCCGAAACACCCTCAATCATCACGTCGCGGACATCGGCCAGCGTCTCGCCGATCAGCGCGATCCGGCCGACCGGACTTTCCGCGAAGCCGGATCTGCCACCGGCCAGTCCCCGGATCCATTCGGCTCCGGCGCGGGTCTTGCCAGCGCCGCGCCCGCCGATCATCAGCCAGGTCAGCCAGTCGCCACCGGGCGGATACTGGTCATCACGGGCCCAGAAATCCCAGTCATGCTGGAAGGCCTCGATCTCCTCCGGCCGCAAATCCGCCAGCAGGCGCGCCGGCCGCCTCCCCCGCCGCATCGAGCTGTTCCAGGCGCGCCTGAAGCCGCGCGCGGAGGGCGTCGATGTCGACGGGAGCAGCGCCTGCGTCATCCTCCTTCCCCTCCCGCAATTTCGCCAGCGTCTCGAGCGTGCGCGCCAGCACCGAAAGCGTGCGCGCATCCTTCTCCTCGACGCCGCCCTCGCCACTCGCAAAGCGAAGTTCGAGCTCGGCGACCTGCTTCTCGAAGGTGCGATAGAGCCGCGCCACCAGCTTCTCCGAGGCCGCCTCGTCCGGCAGCGGCGGCGCCTCGCCCGGCCTGAGCCAGCCCTGCCGCTCCGCTCGCTTCGCCACCGCGACGTGGCTGACGCCATGCTGCGCGGCGATGTCCCGCAGCGGCAGCGCCGACGTTTCATAGGCGACGCGAACCGCCGCCCACTGGTCGAGGGTAAGCTCGGGCATCTCATGGCTCCCAGCTCGAGGGCGGCGTGTGTTCAAGCGAGTCGCGACGACGAGCGTGGGGAGAAACCTCTCGGATCTCACCGCCAGGCACCAGCGCCCGCCCCAACCTCCGCCGTCATCCCTGCGAAAGCAGGGATCCATGCAGCCGCGCATAAGCGTCAGGCCAACCCGGCAAAGATGGATCCCGGGTCAAGCCCGGGATGACGGCGAGCGCGTGAGAAACAGGGAAGCCAAAACCCGAGGCGGTCAGAAGCGACACGATCTCACCGATCCGGCGCCACCATCCCCTGAACGCAACTCTTCGACCATGCCTGAACCCTACCGAAGCAGCGCCACGGTGTCAAGGATTATTTTCCTATATCGATGCGACAAGGCTCAACGTCTCTCCGGCCGCTCGTCCTGCTCCGGAGCTTCGGAAGCGCTTTCGCGGGAAATGGGCGACTGCTAGGCTGTCTGGGGAGAAGGTCTGGGGGAGGCATTCTTGCCGGCTGTTTTCGGGCTGTCCTATGAGTTGACGGTAGCGCTCCTGACGCTCGCCTGCCTCTGCGCGGCGTCGCTCGGCACCCTCCACGCCTATCCCCGCCTGCCGGCGCACTACCGCGACGACGAAACGCTGCAGACGGTGCGCCTCGTCGCCAACATCTTCGGCATGCTGAGCTCGCTCGTGCTCGGCTTCATGGTCTCCTCGGCCAACAGCAATTTCGAAGATGCCGACAAGGCGGTTCACGCCTATGCGACCGAAATCATCCTTTTGGACCACTCGCTGCGCGGGCTCGGCCAGGACGGGGCCGGGCTACGGACCGAACTCTCCGACTACGTCGCGACGATCGTCGGCTCGCGCGAAATCGAGCGGGCCGCCCTGCCGACGGAGAACCGGACGGCCGAGACCACGCTCCGCGACATCCGCGCCGGCCTCATCGCGCTGCCGCCAGGGGATCCGGCGTGGACCGAGGATCGCGACCAGGCCAAGGCGCATGTCGACACGCTGCTGCGCACGCGCTGGGGTCTGATCGAGCGCAAGGAAGCAACGATCCCCTTTCCGCTACTCGTCTCGCTCGTGCTCTGGCTGAGCATGACGATGGCAAGCCTCGGCTATCGCGCGCCGCGAAACTGGGCCGTCCGGACCATTTTCGTCGTCGCATCGCTGCTGCTTTCGGGCGCGATCCTGCTGATCCTCGACCTGGCCAATCCCTTCGACGGCCCGATCCAGGCGTCATCGGCGCCGTTCGTCCGCGCCCTCGCCGAGCTGAAGCTCTAGGCCAGCGCCGCCCCATTTCCGCTTCTCCGTCGCCGCTGGTGTGTGGTCTATAAGCGGACAACGATCGCCCGAACCATCGGGCGGCACGGGACTGCAACTCTTTGTCTGGTCGCGTTTTCTTCACGCGAACCGGCATCCACTTCGCTCGAAAACGCTTTAGGAAAATCCCTGGGAGGGGAACTCATGACCGACCTGCCGAGCTTCGACCTTACCGGCCGCACGGCCCTCGTCACCGGCGCCGCGCGCGGCCTCGGCCGCGCCACCGCGCTGGCGCTCGCCGCCGCCGGCGCCGATATCGCGCTCGGACTGCGCGACGCAAAGGCCGATGCCGGGCTGGTCGCGGAGATCGAGGCGATGGGCCGCCGCGCCGTGCCGCTGCAGATGGACGTGCTCGACCTGAAGCAGGCCTATGCCGCCGTCGATGCGGCGATCGCCGCCCTCGGTCCTATCGACATCCTGGTCAACAATGCCGGCGGCGGCACCATCGGCCCGGTCGAGGATTTCACCGAGGAGGACTTCGATTTCACCGTCAACCTGACGGTCCGGTCGACCTTCTTCCTGTCGCAATATGTCGGCCGCCACATGATCGAGCGGAAGAGCGGCGCGATCATCAACATGGGCTCGCAGGCCGGCGCCATCGCGCTCCCGGGCGAGGCGATCTACTGCCTCAGCAAGGCAGCCGTCAGCCACATGACCAAGTGCTTCGCGGTCGAGTGGGGCAAGCACAATGTCCGCGTCAATTGCGTGGCGCCGACCTTCATCCGCACCGACGGCACCGCCGAGATGCTGTCCGATCCCGAATTCCACGCCGACGTGCTCGACCGCATCGCCGCGCTGCACCGGATCGGCGAGCCGAAGGAAGTCTCCGGCGTCGTCCTCTTCCTCGCCTCCGACGCCGCCTCGATGGTCACCGGCCAGACCATCCTCGTCGATGGCGGCTGGACGGCACGGTAACGCGCCGCCCCCCCCGATCTGACGCCCTGCCTCGACAACCGACGATTCCAACAGTTTCGCGGCTTTCACATCGCAACTGTTGGAATCCGGGCGGGATCGTGGTTCAATCGTTTCCAACACCTCGGTCCGATTTCGATCCAAACTGTTGGAAGCATGCGATTTCAACAACTTGATAACGACCAGCGTCGGGAAATGGTCAATTCCCGACAGCGTTTCGAGGGCTTCCGGGCAGCGCAGAAGCGCGCCGACGGCTATCGCGGCTCCATGGTCTTCTCCGAGACAGCCGGCACGGACTATCTGCTGCGCAGCTATTACGATCCGAAGACGGGGCTCCGGCGGCAGAAGTCGCTGGGCCGGCGCAGCGCCGAGACCGAGGCGATCAAGGCTGCCTTCGATGCCGGCCGCGACGAGGCCGAGGCGGATCTCGCTGCCGCCCGCGCCGCGATCGAGCGGCAGGCCGCCATCAACCGTGCCCTCGGCCTTGGCCGGGTGCCGGATCCGGGCGCCCGCATCCTGCGCGCCCTCGACGCGGCCGGCGTGCTCGGGCATGGCCTGCGGGTGGTCGGGACCAATGCGCTGTTCGCCTATGAAGCGGCGGCCGGTATCCGCTTCCCCGTCGAGGTGACGACGACGGAAGACATCGACATCCTGTTCGATGCCCGCGCCCGCCTCGCCTTTTCGGTCGAGGAGGACCAGGATGGCCGCAGCCTGCTGGCGCTGCTTCGCAAGGTGGATCGTTCGTTCGCCCGCACCAGCGCGGCATTTCGCGCCCGCAACCGCGACGGCTATCTGGTCGACCTGATCCGGCCGATGCGCGAGCCGCCCTGGAAGACGGAGCCCGCCTCGCTGGCCGAGCATGGCGGCGCGCCGGACGCGGACGACCTCGCCGCCGTGAGCGTGGAAGGGCTCAACTGGCAGGAGAACGCCCCGCCCTTCGAGGCCATGGCGATCGACCAGCGCGGCTATCCGACCCGGATCGTCGCCAGCGACCCACGCGCCTTCGCGGTCCACAAGCTCTGGCTGTCGACGCGGCTGGATCGCGCCGCCGAACAGCGGGCCCGCGACCTGGCGCAGGCGCGCGCCGTCGGCCAGCTTGTGGCGAGCCATATGCCCCATCTTCCCTTCGATCCCAAGGCGCTGAAGAACTTTCCGCGTCCGCTGGTCGAGGCGGCGATGATGCTGTTCGCCGCGGAGCCGGAAGCGGGTTTTAGCTGGTAGCGCCCGGCTCCAGCCGCGACAGGCACCAGCCTTCGCCATGCAGCCAGCAGGTCTGGTCCTCGTCGTGGCGGTCGCGGCGGAGCGAGCGGACGGCGGCGCCGCGATCGCGCATCAGCGCCCCGGCGAGCGGATGGTCGAACCGTCCGTCGCGCGCGCCGACGAAGGGAATGAAGGCGGCGCTGCTCAGGAACTCGGCCGCATATCCGTCGGTGGCGCGGCGCGTGACCAGGAGCATGCCGCCCGGACCAAAGGTCGACGTCATCGGAAACAGGAGCTGGCCGCCCGGCTTCAGCGCGTCGAGCCAGAGCGCGAGCGGATGGGTGGCGCCGGCGCTGGCGACGATGCAATCCGCGTCCGGCAGGGCCATGTGGGCGCCGTCACCCTCGACGACGCGCGCCTGCGGCCAGGGCTGCAGCGCGATGCGCGCCCGCTCCGCCAGCCCCGGCTCGATCTCGACGGCCAGGATCGTCGCCTCCGGCCCGGCGAGTTCGGCCAGGATCGCCGTGTAATAGCCGGTGCCGCAGCCGAGATGGACGATCGACGCGCCGGGCGGAATCGCCAGCCGGTCGAACACCAGCGCCCAGAGGCTCGGCTGGCCGTTGTTGATGCCGCGCTCGCGGTCGAGAGTCACCAGCACGTCCTGATAGAGCGCCGCCGGATCGCGGATCGTCCCCGACCAGAAGTCGACCAGCTCGGCCGGATCCTTGATCCGCCAGGGCGGCGGGCCGACGAAGCGCTCGCGCGGCACGCGGGCAAAGGCCGCGACCAACGGCTCCGAGCGCAGGCTCGCCCGGTTGCGCAGTTCCTCGGCATAGGCCCGCCTGGCGGCTGCGATGCGGTCCGTCATGGCTCTGCTCCGATTGCCCATCGTCGCGCCAACGTCGCTTCCAGTCAAAGGCCGGCGCGAAGCTC
>NZ_JAPKNK010000019.1:0-19997 GCF_026343855.1 Kaistia nematophila
AACAAGTGCGACCTGGTCGACGATCCGGAGCTGCTCGAGCTCGTCGAGCTCGAAGTCCGCGAGCTGCTGTCGTCCTACGACTTCCCGGGCGATGACATTCCGATCATCAAGGGTTCGGCCGTCGTGGCCCTGCAGGATGGCGACGCCAAGCTCGGCGAAGACGCGATCCTCGAGCTGATGACCGCTGTGGATGCCTACATCCCGCAGCCGGAGCGTCCGATCGACCAGCCGTTCCTGATGCCGATCGAAGACGTGTTCTCGATCTCGGGCCGCGGCACCGTGGTGACCGGCCGCGTCGAGCGCGGCATCGTCAAGGTCGGCGAGGAAGTCGAGATCGTCGGCATCCGTCCGACCGTCAAGTCGACCTGCACCGGCGTCGAGATGTTCCGCAAGCTGCTCGACCAGGGCCAGGCTGGCGACAACATCGGCGCGCTGCTTCGCGGCATCGACCGTGAAGGCGTCGAGCGCGGCCAGATCCTGTGCAAGCCGGGTTCGGTCACGCCGCACACGGTGTTCAAGGCCGAGGCCTACATCCTGACGAAGGAAGAGGGTGGCCGTCACACGCCGTTCTTCACCAACTACCGTCCGCAGTTCTACTTCCGCACGACCGACGTGACGGGCGTGGTGACGCTGCCGGAAGGCGTCGAGATGGTGATGCCGGGCGACAACATCTCGGTGAATGTCGAGCTGATCGTCCCGATCGCCATGGAAGAGAAGCTGCGCTTCGCCATCCGTGAAGGCGGTCGTACCGTCGGCGCCGGCGTCGTCGCCAGCATCATTAAGTGATGCAAGTCCGACGCGGGTCTGCTAAGTAGCGGAGCGTCGTCGGAAAGGTTTTGAAAAGGGCCGGAAACAGCCCTTTTCTCCGGTAGGGGTATAGCTCAGCTGGTAGAGCGACGGTCTCCAAAACCGTAGGTCGTAGGTTCGAATCCTACTGCCCCTGCCAATTTAACACTTGAGGAATCGATTGATCGGTTCTATGTAACGCTTCCCAGCGGGGTGCGCAGACAGATGTTTGCGCGCCCGCAAGCCGTGAGCGGGTAATGGCCACCAAAACTAATCCATTTACGTTCCTCCAGCAGGTTCGTGCGGAGGTATCGAAGGTCGTATGGCCGTCGCGTCGCGAAACCGCGATCACGACCGTCATGGTCTTCGTTATGGCCGTGCTGGCGAGCCTGTTTTTCACGGTCGCCGATTTCGGTCTGAGCTGGGGCGTGTCGTTCCTGCTCGGCCTCGGCCGATAGGACGGAGGCTGGCCCATTGGATAAGCGCTGGTATATCGTTCACGCCTATTCGAACTTCGAGAAGAAGGTGGCTGAATCGATCCGCGAGCAGGCGGTTCAGCGCGGTCTGGCCGATCTCTTCGATGAGATCCTGGTGCCGACCGAGAAGGTCGTCGAGGTGCGCCGCGGCCGCAAGGTCGACGCCGAGCGCAAATTCTTCCCGGGTTACGTACTCGTGAAGATGGCGCTGACCGATGACGCCTATCATCTGATCAAGAACACGCCGAAGGTCACGGGCTTCCTGGGCTCGGACAACCGGCCGATGCCGATTTCCGAAGCCGAGGCCAACCGCATCATCCATCAGGTGCAGGAAGGCGTGGAGCGGCCGAAGCCGTCCGTCAGTTTCGAGGTCGGCGAGCAGGTCCGCGTGTCGGACGGCCCGTTCGCTTCGTTCAATGGTCTCGTCGAGGAAGTCGACGAGGTTCGCGCGCGGCTCAAGGTCGCCGTATCGATTTTCGGGCGCGCCACTCCGGTGGAGCTCGAATACGGTCAGGTCGAGAAGGTCTGATCGTCGGCGTGGGAGGAGGCGGCGCTCGCCAGGTGTCGCCATCCGGACCACGCCATTCCTGCCAGCTGCGGCTGGCAACCGGCCGATGTGATGTCGGCCTACCTCGTCGGCGGGTTGCCGACATGGGAAAGGAACAGAAATGGCAAAGAAGGTTGCAGGCTACCTGAAGCTTCAGGTCAAGGCCGGCTCGGCGACCCCGTCGCCGCCGATCGGTCCCGCGCTCGGCCAGCGCGGCATCAACATCATGGAATTCTGCAAGTCGTTCAACGCGCAGACCCAGGAAATGGAAAAGGGCTCCCCGGTTCCGGTGGTCATCACCTACTACCAGGACAAGTCCTTCACCTTCGTGATGAAGACGCCGCCGGTGAGCTTCCTCCTGAAGAAGGCCGCCGGTCTTGACAAGGGCGCGACGACCCCGGGCAAGGGCGCTGCCGCCGGCTCGGTCACGCATGCCCAGTGCGTCGAGATCGCGACGAAGAAGATGAAGGATCTGAACGCCGAGGATATCGAAGCGGCGGCTCGGATGGTCGAAGGTTCCGCCCGGTCCATGGGCCTCACGGTGGTCGCCTGATCATGGCTAAGCACGGCAAGCGCGTTATCAACGCCCGCGAGGGCATCGATCGCAACAAGCTCTATCCGATCAGCGTCGCTGTGGCGCTCATCAAGGATCGCGCGACGGCGAAGTTCGACGAGACCATCGAGGTTGCCCTCAACCTCGGCGTCGATCCCCGCCATGCGGACCAGATGGTCCGCGGCGTCTGCAACCTGCCGAACGGCTCCGGCCGTACGGTCCGCGTCGCGGTTTTCGCACGCGGCGCCAAGGCTGAAGAGGCCAAGGCAGCGGGTGCGGACATCGTCGGCGCCGAGGATCTGCTCGAGATCGTCCAGGGCGGCACGATCGACTTCGATCGCTGCATCGCGACCCCGGACATGATGCCGCTGGTCGGCCGTCTCGGTAAGGTGCTCGGCCCGCGCGGCCTGATGCCCAACCCGAAGGTCGGTTCGGTGACCATGGATGTCGCCACCGCCGTCAAGGGCGCCAAGGGCGGCTCGGTCGAGTTCCGCGTCGAGAAGGCTGGCATCATCCACGCCGGCATCGGCAAGGCGAGCTTCGACACCGAGAAGCTGGTCCAGAACATCAAGGCCTTCGTGGACGCCGTCCAGAAGGCCCGCCCGACCGGCGCGAAGGGCACGTACCTTCAGAAGGTCGCCGTCTCCTCGACCATGGGCCCCGGCGTCCATGTCGATCCGGCGACGACGCTCAACGCCTGAGGCGTCGAAATCTCCGCCCGGTAAAACGGGCGGCAAGATGGCCGGCGGTGGGTTCGCCCTCCGCCCGGTCGATACCTGTCCGAGACTGCAGGGGCCGGCTCGCCGGCTTAATCTCCTGCATAGACGGGGGGAAGAAGGATTTTCCGGTTTCGGCCGGTTGTCAGTTCGAACCTCTTTGACCCGAAGTCCGCAAGGGCGGCTGGGGGACAGGTACGCAGCGCCGCGATCCGACTTCGGAGCGCGGCATACGTAACCGGCGGATCCGGCCGAAAGGCCGCCCGCCAACTGGAGAGAGGCAAGTGGAAAGAGCGGAAAAGCGCGAACTTGTCTCGACGATGAACGAGGCCTTCCAGGAGACCAACGTCGTCGTCGTGGCACACTATGCCGGCCTCACCGTCGCTGAGCTGACTGCCCTTCGTGGCAAGGCTCGCGTCGCCGGGGTCAGCGTAAAGGTCGCAAAGAACCGCCTCGTCAAGCTCGCCCTTCAAGGCACGGACTCTGCCCACATTTCGGACCTGTTCACGGGTCCGACGATCGTCGCCTATTCCGACGATCCGGTGGCAGCGCCCAAGGTCGTGTCCGATTTCGCCAAGACGAATGACAAGCTCGTCATTCTCGGCGGCGCGATGGGCAAGACCAATCTGGATCCGAACGGCGTCAAGGCTCTCGCCACGCTGCCGTCGCTGGACGAACTGCGCGGCAAGCTGATCGGTCTGCTTCAGGCCCCGGCTACCAAGGTCGCGACGGTCGTCAGCGCACCGGCGGCGCAGCTCGCCCGCGTGTTCGGCGCCTATGCCAAGAAGGATGAAGCGGCGTAGGCCGTTTTCAACCCAACCCAAGTTCGAACTGATAGGAATATAAAATGGCTGATCTTGCAAAGATTGTGGACGACCTGTCCGCCCTGACCGTCCTCGAGGCTGCCGAGCTGTCGAAGCTCCTCGAAGAGAAGTGGGGCGTTTCGGCTGCGGCTCCGGTCGCTGTCGCTGCTGCTGCTGGTGGCGCTGCCCCGGCTGCTGCCGTCGAAGAGAAGACCGAGTTCGACGTCATCCTCGTGGATGCCGGCGCGAACAAGATCAACGTGATCAAGGAAGTCCGCGCGATCACCGCCCTCGGCCTCAAGGAAGCCAAGGACCTGGTCGAAGCCGCTCCGAAGGCCGTCAAGGAAGGCGTCTCGAAGGACGAGGCTGCCAAGCTTAAGACCCAGCTCGAGGGCGCAGGCGCCAAGGTCGACGTCAAGTAAGTCGACTGAATTCTGCCGGCCCCGGGTTACCGGGGCCGGTTTTCATCCTGGTCCAGAAGGACCACTATCCAGAGAGCCGCGCCCAAGCGCGGCTGAACGGCTTTCCGGATAGCTGTTCTTGAACGTAAAAAAGGAGCGAACATGGCCCTGGAATTCACCGGTCGTAAGCGCATCCGCAAGGTCTTCGGGTCCATCGGCGACGTCGCCGAGATGCCGAACCTCATCGAGGTTCAGAAGGCGTCTTACGACCAATTCCTCATGGTCGAGGAAATGAAGGGCGGACGTCCGGACGAAGGTTTGCAGGCCGTCTTCAAATCCGTTTTCCCGATCTCGGACTTCTCGAACACGGCGTTGCTCGAGTTCGTCCGTTATGATTTCGACCCGCCGAAGTACGACGTCGACGAGTGCCGCCAGCGCGGCATCACCTTCTCGGCGCCGCTCAAGGTCACGCTCCGGCTGATCGTGTTCGATGTCGACGAAGACACCGGCGCGAAGTCCGTCAAGGACATCAAGGAGCAGGAAGTCTACATGGGCGAAATGCCGCTCATGACTTCCAACGGCACCTTCATCGTCAACGGCACCGAGCGCGTGATCGTCTCGCAGATGCACCGCTCGCCGGGCGTCTTCTTCGATCACGACAAGGGCAAGACCCATTCTTCGGGCAAGCTCCTGTTCGCCGCCCGCATCATCCCGTATCGCGGTTCCTGGCTCGATATCGAGTTCGACGCCAAGGACATCGTCTATGCGCGCATCGACCGTCGCCGCAAGATTCCGGTGACGTCGCTGATGTTCGCCCTCGGCATGGACGGCGAAGAGATCCTCGACACCTTCTATTCGAAGATCGTCTACTCCAAGGTCGGCGACGGCTGGCGCATGCCGTATGATCCGGCGCGCATGAAGGGCATGAAGGCGGCGATGGACCTCATCGACGCCGACACCGGCGAAGTCGTCGTCGAGGCCGGCAAGAAGCTGACCGCGCGCGCCGCCCGCCAGCTGGCGGAGAAGGGCGTCAAGGCGCTGAAGGTTCTCGACGAGGACCTGCACGGCACCTATGTCGCCGAGGACATCGTCAACCCGTCCACGGGCGAGGTCTATGCCGAGGCCGGTGACGAGATCAGCGAGAAGCTGCTCCAGATTCTGGACGACGCGGGCTTCGACGAAGTCACGGTTCTCGACATCGACCACATCAATGTCGGCGCCTATATCCGCAACACGCTCGCCGTGGACAAGAACGAGTCGCGCGAAGACGCGCTGTTCGACATCTACCGCGTGATGCGCCCGGGCGAGCCGCCGACCGTCGACACCGCGACCGCGATGTTCCAGTCGCTGTTCTTCGACAGCGAGCGCTACGACCTGTCGGCCGTCGGCCGCGTCAAGATGAACATGCGCCTCGACCTGACGGCCGAGGACACCGTGCGCGTGCTCCGCAAGGAGGACATCCTCGGGGTCATCAAGACGCTCGTCGAACTGCGCGACGGCCAGGGCGAGATCGACGACATCGACAATCTCGGCAATCGCCGCGTGCGTTCGGTCGGCGAGCTGATGGAGAACCAGTACCGCGTCGGCCTGCTCCGCATGGAGCGCGCGATCAAGGAGCGCATGTCGTCGGTCGAGATCGGCAACGTCATGCCGCAGGACCTGATCAATGCGAAGCCGGCGGCGGCCGCCGTGCGCGAGTTCTTCGGCTCGTCGCAGCTGTCGCAGTTCATGGACCAGACCAACCCGCTGTCGGAAATCACCCACAAGCGCCGTCTCTCGGCGCTTGGCCCGGGCGGTCTGACGCGCGAGCGCGCCGGCTTCGAGGTGCGCGACGTGCATCCGACGCATTACGGCCGTATCTGCCCGATCGAGACGCCGGAAGGCCCGAACATCGGTCTGATCAACTCGCTGGCCACGTTCGCCCGCGTCAACAAGTACGGCTTCATCGAGAGCCCGTACCGGCGCGTCAAGGACGGCGTCGCGACGATGGAGATCATCTATCTGTCGGCGATGGAAGAGTCGAAGTACTACGTCGCCCAGGCGAGCGTGGAACTCGATCCGGCCGGCAAGCTGGTCGAGGACCTGATCATCTGCCGTCACTCCGGCGAAAACGTCATGGTCACGCCGGACCGCGTCGACTTCATGGACGTGTCGCCGAAGCAGGTGATCTCGGTCGCCGCGGCGCTGATCCCGTTCCTCGAGAACGACGACGCCAACCGCGCCCTCATGGGCTCGAACATGCAGCGCCAGGCGGTGCCGCTCGTTCGCGCCGAGGCGCCGTTCGTCGGCACGGGCATGGAATCGGTCGTGGCGCGTGACTCCGGCGCCGCCATCGCGGCTCGCCGCGGCGGCGTCGTCGACCAGGTCGACGCGACCCGTATCGTTATCCGCGCGACGGAGGACCTTGATCCTTCGAAGTCGGGTGTCGATATCTATCGTCTGATGAAGTTCCAGCGTTCGAACCAGTCGACCTGCATCAACCAGCGGCCGCTCGTCCGCGTGGGCGATCGCGTCGGCAAGGGCGACATCCTGGCGGACGGCCCGTCGACGGATCTTGGCGATCTGGCGCTCGGCCGGAACGTGCTCGTCGCGTTCATGCCGTGGAATGGCTACAACTTCGAGGACTCGATCCTCCTGTCCGAGCGCATCGTGTCGGATGACGTCTTCACCTCGATCCACATCGAGGAGTTCGAGGTCATGGCGCGCGATACCAAGCTCGGTCCGGAAGAAATCACGCGCGACATTCCGAACGTTTCGGAAGAGGCGCTGAAGAACCTCGACGAAGCCGGCATCGTCTACATCGGCGCCGACGTGCAGCCGGGCGACATCCTCGTCGGCAAGATCACGCCGAAGGGCGAAAGCCCGATGACGCCGGAAGAGAAGCTTCTGCGCGCCATCTTCGGCGAGAAGGCCTCCGACGTCCGCGACACCTCGCTCCGCGTCCCGCCGGGCGTTACCGGCACCATCGTGGAAGTGCGCGTCTTCAACCGCCATGGCGTGGAGAAGGACGAGCGCGCGATGGCGATCGAGCGCGAGGAGATCGAGCGTCTCGCCAAGGACCGCGACGACGAGCAGGCCATCCTGGACCGCAACGTCTATGGCCGCCTGATCGACATGTTCGAGGGCAAGACCGCTTCCAGCGGCCCGAAGAACTTCAAGAAGGACACCGTGCTGTCGCGCGATGTCATCGAGGAGTATCCGCGGTCGCAGTGGTGGCAGTTCGCTTTCGCCGACGAAAAGGTCATGGGCGAGATCGAGGCTCTGCGCGGATCCTATGACGAGAGCCGCAAGCGGCTGGAGAAGCGCTTCATCGACAAGGTCGAGAAGCTGCAGCGCGGCGACGAGCTGCCTCCGGGCGTGATGAAGATGGTCAAGGTCTTCGTCGCGGTGAAGCGCAAGATCCAGCCAGGCGACAAGATGGCCGGCCGTCACGGCAACAAGGGCGTCGTGTCGCGGATCACCCCGATCCAGGACATGCCGTTCCTCGAGGACGGCACGCATGTCGACATCGTGCTGAACCCGCTCGGCGTGCCGAGCCGCATGAACGTCGGCCAGATCCTGGAGACGCATCTGGGCTGGGCTTGCGCGGGCATGGGCCTGAAGATCGGCAAGATGCTCGAGGACTACAAGAAGACGGGCGACGTCAAGCCGCTCCGCCTGACCCTCGACGGCATCTACAACGGTCCGAAGGACGAGCCTGTCGCGGAGCTGGACGATGAATCGGTCGTCCGGATGAGCGAGCATCTGAAGAAGGGCGTCTCGATTGCGACGCCGGTCTTCGACGGTGCGCGCGAGCCGGACATCGTCGAGATGCTGAATGACGCGGGGCTGCATGCCTCGGGCCAGTCGGTGCTCTATGACGGCCGTACCGGTGAGGCCTTCGACCGCAAGGTGACCGTGGGCTACATCTACATGCTCAAGCTGCACCACCTGGTGGACGACAAGATCCACGCCCGTTCGATCGGCCCGTACTCGCTCGTTACCCAGCAGCCGTTGGGCGGCAAGGCGCAGTTCGGCGGTCAGCGCTTCGGCGAAATGGAGGTCTGGGCTCTCGAGGCCTATGGCGCCGCCTACACGCTGCAGGAGATGCTGACGGTGAAGTCGGACGACGTGGCCGGCCGTACCAAGGTCTACGAGGCGATCGTCCGCGGCGACGACACGTTCGAGGCCGGTATTCCGGAATCGTTCAACGTGCTGGTCAAGGAAATGCGGTCGCTCGGCCTCGACGTCGAGCTCAACCAGTCCAAGCGCGCCTTGGATGCGGAGGCCGGCGAGAGCTTGCCGGACGCGGCGGAGTAATCCGTCGCGTCAATCGGTGAGCCCATTCAGTTTACATGCGGTGGGCCGGGATGAGCGATGTGCTCGACCGGCCACCGGCATCGAAGGAGATCGGCGATGAATCAAGAAGTCGCGAACATCTTCAATCCGCTGGCGCAGCCGGCACAGAACTTCGACCAGATCCGCATCCATATTGCGAGCCCTGAGAAGATTCTGTCCTGGTCGTATGGCGAGATCAAAAAGCCGGAAACGATCAACTACCGGACCTTCAAGCCCGAGCGCGACGGCCTGTTCTGCGCGCGCATCTTCGGGCCGATCAAGGACTACGAGTGCTTGTGCGGCAAGTACAAGCGCATGAAGTACAAGGGCATCATCTGCGAGAAGTGCGGCGTTGAAGTCACGCTCGCGCGCGTTCGTCGTGACCGCATGGGCCACATCGAGCTCGCGGCGCCCGTCGCGCACATCTGGTTCCTGAAGTCGCTTCCGTCGCGCATCGGCATGCTGATGGACATGACGCTCAAGGATCTGGAGCGCATTCTCTATTTCGAGAACTACGTCGTCATCGAGCCGGGCCTCACCCCGCTGAAGGAGCGTCAGCTCCTGTCGGAGGAAGAGTACCTGCGCGCCCAGGACGAATATGGTGACGACTCGTTCACCGCCATGATCGGCGCGGAAGCCATCCGCGAGATGATGATGGCGCTCGACCTGCCGAAGCTCGCCGCGGACCTCCGCGAAGAGATCGCCACTTCGACCTCGGAGCTGAAGCCGAAGAAGCTCGGCAAGCGCCTGAAGCTGGTGGAAGCGTTCATCGAATCCGGCAACCGTCCGGAGTGGATGATCATGACCGTCATCCCGGTCATCCCGCCGGATCTTCGCCCGCTCGTTCCGCTCGACGGCGGCCGCTTTGCGACCTCCGACCTGAACGACCTGTACCGCCGCGTCATCAACCGCAACAATCGTCTGAAGCGGCTGATCGAACTGCGCGCGCCGGACATCATCATCCGCAACGAGAAGCGCATGCTTCAGGAAGCGGTCGATGCGCTGTTCGACAACGGCCGTCGCGGCCGCGTCATCACCGGCGCCAACAAGCGTCCGCTGAAGTCGCTCTCCGACATGCTGAAGGGCAAGCAGGGCCGCTTCCGCCAGAACCTGCTCGGCAAGCGCGTCGACTATTCCGGCCGTTCGGTCATCGTGGTCGGCCCGGAGATGAAGCTGCACCAGTGCGGCCTGCCGAAGAAGATGGCGCTCGAGCTGTTCAAGCCGTTCATCTACTCGCGCCTCGACGCCAAGGGCTTCTCCTCCACGGTGAAGCAGGCGAAGAAGCTCGTCGAGAAGGAGCGGCCGGAAGTCTGGGATATCCTGGATGAGGTCATCCGCGAGCATCCGATCCTGCTGAACCGCGCCCCGACGCTTCACCGCCTCGGCATCCAGGCCTTCGAGCCGGTGCTGATCGAAGGCAAGGCGATCCAGCTGCATCCGCTCGTCTGCTCGGCCTTCAACGCCGACTTCGACGGCGACCAGATGGCCGTGCACGTCCCGCTGTCGCTCGAAGCGCAGCTGGAAGCGCGCGTGCTGATGATGTCGACCAACAACATCCTGCACCCCGCGAACGGCCAGCCGATCATCGTGCCGTCGCAGGACATCGTTCTCGGCCTCTACTATCTGTCGATCATGGCGGAGAAGGAGCCGGGCGAGGGCATGTTGCTGAGCTCGATCGCCGAGATCGAGCATGCGCTGGCCGCCAAGGCGATCACGCTGCACACCAAGATCCGCGGTCGCTATCGTGGCATCGACGCGGACGGCAACGTCACGTCGAAGATCTACGACACGACGCCGGGCCGCCTGCTGATCGGCGAACTGCTGCCGAAGCACCCGAACCTGCCCTTCGACGTCGTCAACAAGCTGATGACCAAGAAGGAAGTTTCGAACACGATCGACGCCGTCTACCGCCATTGCGGTCAGAAGGAGACGGTCATTTTCTGCGATCGCATCATGGCGCTCGGCTTCCGCGAAGCCTGCCGCGCGGGCATTTCGTTCGGCAAGGACGACATGGTCATCCCGCCGACCAAGGCCAAGCTGGTCGAGGAGACCCAGGCGCTCGCGAAGGATTACGAGCAGCAGTACAATGACGGCCTGATCACCTTCGGTGAGAAGTACAACAAGGTCGTCGACGCTTGGGCGAAGTGTGGCGACGCCGTCGCCGCCGAGATGATGAAGGGCATTTCCGCCGTTCAGTACGACGCGGAAACCGGTCGTCAGAAGCCGATGAACTCGGTCTACATGATGAGCCATTCGGGCGCCCGTGGTTCGCCGACCCAGATGAAGCAGCTGGCCGGCATGCGCGGTCTGATGACCAAGCCGTCGGGCGAGATCATCGAGAACCCGATCATCTCGAACTTCAAGGAAGGCCTGACCGTTCTCGAGTACTTCAACTCGACCCACGGTGCCCGTAAGGGTCTGGCCGACACCGCGCTGAAGACCGCGAACTCGGGTTACCTGACGCGTCGTCTCGTCGACGTGGCGCAGGACTGCATCATCATTGCCAAGGACTGCGGTACGACCAACGGCCTGAAGATGCAGGCGGTGATCGACAGCGGTCAGGTGGTGGCGTCGCTCGGCCTGCGCATCCTCGGCCGTACGGCCGCGGAGGACGTGGTGTCCGGCGCGACCGGCGAGCTGCTGGTTCCGGCCGGCAAGCTGATCGAGGAGCCCGATGTCGATCGCATCGAGAAGGCCGGCGTACAGGCGGTGAAGATCCGCTCGGTGCTGACCTGCGATACCAAGATCGGCGTCTGCGCGGCCTGCTACGGCCGCGACCTGGCGCGCGGCACGACCGTCAACATGGGCGAAGCCGTCGGCGTCATCGCGGCGCAGTCGATCGGCGAGCCCGGCACGCAGCTCACCATGCGCACGTTCCACATCGGTGGCACGGCGCAGGTGGTCGACTCGTCCTTCATCGAGTCGAGCTTCGAAGGCACGGTCACGATGCGTAACCGCAACGTGGTCCGCGACTCGAGCGGCAAGCTCGTGGCCCTTGGCCGCAACATGGCGATCGTGATCGTCGATAAGGACGGAACCGAGCGTGCGGTCAACCGCATCACCTATGGTTCGCGCCTGCATGTCGACGAGGGCGATCAGGTCAAGCGCGGTCAGCGTCTGGCGGAATGGGACCCCTATACCCGTCCGGTGCTGACGGAAGTCTCGGGCACGATCGGCTACGAGGACATGGTCGAAGGCATCTCGATCGCCGAGACGGCCGACGAGTCGACGGGCATCACCAAGCGCGTCGTCATCGACTGGCGCGCCAACCCGCGCGGCGGCGACCTGAAGCCGGCGATCGTGATCAAGGGCAAGGACGGCAAGGTGCTGAAGCTCGCCCGCGGTGGCGAAGCCCGGTACATGCTGTCGGTCGAGACCATTCTCTCGGTTGATCCGGGTTCGACGGTCCACGCCGGTGACGTGCTGGCACGTATTCCGACGGAAGGCGCCAAGACGCGCGACATCACGGGCGGTCTGCCGCGCGTGGCGGAGCTGTTCGAGGCCCGTCGTCCGAAGGATCACGCCATCATCGCCGAGATGGACGGCACGATCCGCTTCGGTCGCGACTACAAGAACAAGCGTCGCGTCATCGTCGAGCCGGCCGAAGGTGCGGTTGGTCAGGATGGCGAGCTGCTGGAGCCGATCGAGTACCTGATCCCGAAGGGCAAGCCGTTCCATCTCCAGGAAGGCGACGCCGTGGAGAAGGGCGACTACATCATGGACGGCAACCCGGCGCCGCATGACATTCTGGCGATCAAGGGCGTGGAGGCACTTGCGGCCTACCTCGTCAACGAAATCCAGGACGTCTACCGGTTGCAGGGCGTGCAGATCAACGACAAGCACATCGAGGTGATCGTTCGCCAGATGCTGCAGAAGGTCGAGATCTACGATGCCGGCGAGACGGAGTTCTTCACCGGCGAGCAGATCGACCGGCTGGAGTTCGACCTGGTGAACGACAAGGCCAAGGCCGAGGGCAAGAAGCCTGCCGCCGGCAACCCGGTCCTGCTCGGCATCACCAAGGCCAGCCTGCAGACGCGGTCGTTCTTCTCGGCTGCCTCGTTCCAGGAGACGACCCGCGTCCTCACCGAGGCGGCCGTCAACGGCAAGGTCGATCCGCTCGATGGTCTCAAGGAGAACATCATCGTCGGTCGTCTGATCCCGGCCGGTACGGGTGGCACGATGGGTCGCATCCGCGAGATCGCTACCAAGCGCGACGATCTCATCCTCGAGGAGCGTCGCCGCTCCTCGGCGGGTTCGGCCCCGGCCCAGGCCCCTGCGGGCCTGCTCGGAGACCTGACCAACGCTGCCGAGTAACAGGCGCGTCGCATCGAATGAAAGGCCGCCTTCGGGCGGCCTTTTTTCGTGGCGCAGATGTCGCGGTCCCGGAGATTCGTCCCGCAGGCCCCTGCGGCAGCGCATCTGTCACAGGGATCCGCTAGGGTGATGCCGATCTCGGGCGGCCGGGCGTTTACGCGCGGGGAATATCGCGGGTTGCGCATTGGCTGCGCGCTCGCATAGAGAGTTCGAGTAGGGAATTTGGCCACGTCCTGCTTGCGCGGAGCGGCGGTGCCTTCGTTGACCAGGCTGTTCGTCCTTTTCGGGGGTAGCTCCACTTGCGTAGCGTGATGGTTTGGATCCGGACGGGCGTGACGAGCCTGGTTCTCGTCGGGCTGCTTGCCGGTTGCGGCGGCCGGCCGAAGGACGTTCTGCTGCCGGTTGCCGTCACGGCGCCGATTCCGGGCAGCAGCACGGTCGACATGATGGTGGCGACGACGCGCCAGCGGTCGAACGTTCCGGGCGAGATCTTCACCGGCGAGCGTGGCCGGGCGATCGACTTCGCCAATATGGTCGTCTCGATCCCGCCGGATAATGTCCGCAAGAAGGGCGACGTGCAGTGGCCGAAGAAGCTGCCCGGCGACCCGACGAAGGATTTCGTCACCCTGAAGGCGCAGGACATGAACCTGAAGCAGGCGAGAGCCTGGTTCAATAGCCGCATAAAGGCGACGCCGAAGCGGCAGGCCCTGGTCTTCATCCATGGCTTCAACAACCGCTTCGAGGATGCCGTCTACCGCTTCGCCCAGATCGTGCATGACTCCGGTTCCGACGTCGTGCCGATCCTCTTCACCTGGCCGTCGCGCGGCAGCGTGCTCGCCTATGGCTACGACCGCGAGAGCAACAACTATTCCCGCGATGCGCTCGAACTGCTGCTGAAGGCGCTGGCCGACGATCCGAACGTCGACGAGGTGTCGATCCTCGCGCACTCGATGGGCAATTGGGTGACGCTGGAAGCGCTGCGTCAGATGGCGATCCGCGACAAGCGCGTGGCGCCAAAGATCAGGAACGTCATGCTGGCCGCGCCGGACGTCGATGTCGACGTGTTCCGCCGCCAGATGGCCGATATCGGCCCGAACGGCCCGCAGGTGACGCTGTTCGTCTCGCAGGACGACCGCGCCCTCAAGGTCTCCCGCCGCGTCTGGGGCAATATCGAGCGCCTCGGCCAGATCAATGTCGCGCAGGAACCGTTTGCGACCGAGATGCAGCAGGACAAGATCACGGTCATCGACCTCACCAAACTGCGTACGGACGACCGGCTCAATCACGCCAAGTTCGCCGCCAGCCCCGAAGTCGTGCAACTGATCGGCGCCCGCCTGGCCGAGGGCCAGACGATGACGGATTCGAAGTCCGCGTTCGGCGACAGGCTCGTGGCCGTCACCACCGGCGCCGCCGCAAGCGTCGGAACCGCGGCGGGCCTGATCGTGACAGCGCCCGTCGCCATCATCGATCCAGAGACGCGCGAAACCTACAACTCGCAGATCAAGGCGTTCGGCAACACCCTGTCGGACAATGCTGACTCGGCCGGCGCGCTGCTGAAGCCGGCGAGCGGCGTCGCCTACTAGCGCCGCCGGCGGACGGCCCGCCGCTGGACATGTCGCTTCTGTCATGGAGGCGACATGTCGGTGTCGCTTGGCTGAGACATGGGCGCACTACGACATCCCCGTTCCCTTCGAACGGAGACCTGACCATGTCGCTTCGCCATGCCTTTCTCGCTGGCCTGTCGTTCGTCGCGCTTGCGACCGGCGCTTCCGCCGCCGAGCCCCGCCAGTTCGACGCAGTCCTGAGCCACCATGCCGTCCTGCCGGCCCAGAGCTTTGCGGTTCCGCCGGCGGATGCGCCCGCCGCGCTCAACACCTCCGGCCGTTATACGGGCACGGGCGCCGATCTCGGCCGCCGCTTCGACCGCCTCTATTCGATCTACGATGCCGATACCGGCCTTGCCCGTCCCTTCGCCGGGCAGCCGGTTCAGGGCTTCTCCGGCATCCGCGCGCTCGGCGACGGCACCTACGTCGTCCTGACCGACAACGGCTTCGGCGCCAAGGCGAACTCCGCCGATGCGATGATCATGTTCCACATCGTCAGGCCGGACTGGGAGACGGGCCGCGTCGAGATCGTCAAGACGATCTTCGCCAAGGATCCGAACCGCGTGGTGCCGTTCCGCATCGTCAACGAGAACACCGATAGCCGCTACCTGACCGGCGCCGATTTCGATCCGGAGAGCATCCAGAAGGTGGGTGACAATTTCTGGATCGGCGACGAGTTCGGCCCTTATCTGTTCGAAGTCTCGGCCGACGGCACCGTGCTGAGCCTGAAGGAGACCGTCGTCGACGGCGTTACCTATCGCTCGCCGGACAACTATGGCGTTGTGATGCCGGCCGGTCCCGACAAGCCGCTGCCGGAATTCAACGTTCGCCGCTCGAAGGGCTTCGAGGGCATGGCGCTCTCGACCGACGGCAAGACGCTGCATCCGATGCTCGAGGGCGCGCCGTGGGACGCCAAGGTCGGCAAGTATCTCGAGAAGGGCGGCAAGTCGGTCCTGCCGATCTTCGATTTCGACATCGCGTCGAAAGCCTTTGCCGACAAGGTCCGCTACTATCCGCTCGAGGATTTTGGCAACGCGATTGGCGACTTCAACATGATCGACGCCAACCGCGCCCTCGTGATCGAGCGCGACGGCGGGGCAGGTGACCCGCGTGAGGGCTGGGCGAAGACCCCGGCCAAGTTCAAGCGCATCTATCTGATAGACCTCTCCAAGACCGACGCCGACGGCATCGTTCGCAAGGTCGGTTTCATCGACCTGATGGCTATCAAGGATCCGAATGCCGTTGCCCGTGCCGGCTCGAAGGACGGCGTCTTCACCTTCCCGTTCGAGACGATCGAGAATGTAGACCGCATCGACGACACTCACATCATCGTCGCCGACGACAACAACTTCCCGTTCTCCGTTGGCCGCGCCAAGGGCAAGGCCGACAACAACGAGTTCATCGTTCTTGAGGTCGCTGACTTCCTCAAGGCCGAGTGACGCGTTTACGCCTCCGACACCATCGTGAAGGGCTGCCCCCGGGCGGCCCTTTTCCTTTTGCGCGGGACCCTCTAGCAGTGACGCTGGGGAAGAACGGATGTCGGCCATGACGGCTGGCCCTTGCGCTTGGGAAGAAGCGCGCCCGGGGAGGGGCTCCTATGAATCGTCTATCTCTTGTCGCTATCGGCCTTGTGGTCATGGCAGGCGGCGCTTTCGCCGAAGAAAGCTATAAGCCGGCCGTGAAGGTGAAGCGGGTCCTCCAGACCACCACCACGACGAGCGGCGATCCGATCCGCTATCCGACTGTGTCGGACCCGGAAGTGCAGACGCTGATCGTCGAGATTCCACCAGGCGCCGAGACCGGCTGGCACACCCATCCGGTGCCGGCCTACGCCTATATCCTGGCCGGGACGATCGAGGTCGACAGCGAGGGCGGCGGGAAGCGAATCTTCAAGGCGGGAGATTCGTTTGCGGAAATGGTCGATCACCGGCATAACGGCCGAGTCGTCGGCGACGAAACCGTTAAAATCCTCATGATCGTAACCGGTCAGAAAGGAGTCGCGTTTTCGGAGCGGACGCAAGCGCCGGACTGAGTCGGTCTGATTCCGGTTTGTTCTCGCTCTGCGGAACCGTCCGGATTTCGAATCTTGCGCCGATGCCGCATCGATCTTGCGGAAAATTGCCGGGGCAGGGCGCTGTTTGGGGATTCCTTACGCGGCGCCAGCCCACGAAAAGAACCCCACGGAGGGGTTGACTGGAACCCTGCGAATAAGTAGGTTCCGCGAGCTTTCAGGCAGGTGGTAAGTGCAGTTTTCCGGCGGCGCCACGTCGCGGAGTTCAAGCTTAGACACTGTCGGAATCGAAACAGAGTTAGAACGACACGCATGATCGCGGTGAACGCCGTGATCCTCTGCTTTTCGTAGCGCCTCCGCGGCAAGCGGTCCGGGCGCTCTTTGTTCATGGTCAGTCGGCTGTGGCGAAGGTGCGGAAAGCGGAAGAGAGAAACAGAACCGTAGGCTAGCTGAAAGGCGAAGCATGCCGACAATTAACCAGCTCATCCGCAAGCCGCGCCAGGCGCCGGCGAAGCGGAACAAGGTTCCGGCGCTGCAGGAGAACCCGCAGAAGCGCGGCGTTTGCACTCGCGTCTATACGACCACGCCGAAGAAGCCGAACTCGGCACTTCGTAAGGTCGCGAAGGTTCGCCTGACCAATGGCTTCGAGGTCATTGGCTACATCCCGGGCGAAGGCCACAACCTGCAGGAGCACTCTGTCGTCATGATCCGTGGCGGCCGCGTCAAGGATCTGCCGGGCGTGCGCTACCACATCCTGCGCGGCGTGCTCGACACCCAGGGTGTCAAGAACCGCAAGCAGCGCCGCTCGAAGTACGGCGCGAAGCGTCCGAAGTAATAGGGAACAGGATCCATGTCCCGTCGCCATAGTGCAGAGAAGCGCGAGATCATCCCGGACCCCAAGTTCGGCGATATCGTCGTCACCAAGTTCATGAATGCCGTCATGTATGACGGCAAGAAGTCTGTCGCCGAGCGCATCGTTTACGGTGCCTTCGACATCATCCAGAACCGCACCAAGCAGGAGCCCGTCGTGGTGTTCCGCCAGGCTCTGGACAACGTCGCGCCGCACATCGAAGTGCGTTCGCGTCGCGTCGGTGGTGCGACCTACCAGGTTCCCGTCGAGGTTCGTTCGGACCGTCGTCAGGCCCTCGCCATCCGTTGGCTCCTCAACGCCGCTCGCGGCCGTAACGAGAAGACCATGGTCGAGCGTCTGTCGGGCGAGCTGCTGGACGCCTCGAACAGCCGCGGCAACGCCGTCAAGAAGCGCGAAGACACGCACCGCATGGCCGAGGCCAATCGCGCGTTCTCGCACTATCGCTGGTAAACGATCGGACAAAGGCAGACCATTATGGCCCGCACGCATAAGATCGAAGACTACCGCAACTTCGGAATCATGGCCCACATCGACGCGGGCAAGACGACGACGACCGAGCGGATTCTGTACTATTCGGGCAAGAGCCATAAGATTGGTGAAGTCCACGACGGCGCTGCAACCATGGATTACATGGAGCAGGAGCAGGAGCGTGGCATCACCATCACCTCTGCCGCGACCACGACGTTCTGGAACGGCAAGCGCCTGAACATCATCGACACCCCCGGCCACGTGGACTTCACGATCGAAGTCGAGCGTTCGCTGCGTGTGCTCGACGGTGCCGTGTGCGTTCTCGATTCGAACCAGGGCGTCGAGCCGCAGACCGAGACCGTCTGGCGTCAGGGCGACAAGTACCGCGTTCCGCGCGTTGTCTTCTGCAACAAGATGGACAAGACCGGCGCCAACTTCGACATGTGCCTGGAGGACATCAAGGTCCGCCTCGGCGCGCGTCCGGTTGCGCTGCAGCTTCCGATCGGCGCTGAGTCCGACTTCAAGGGCATCATCGACCTGGTCACCATGGAAGCCAAGGTCTGGAACAGCGATGTGCAGGGTTCGATGTACGACATCGAAGCGATCCCCGCTCATCTGCAGGAGAAGGCTGAAGAGGCCCGCGCTGCCCTGATCGAGGCCGCCGTCGAGCTCGACGACGCCGCGATGGAAGCCTACCTCGAGGGCAACGAGCCGGACCAGGCGACCCTGAAGTCGCTCATCCGCAAGGCTGTGCTGCACTCGGCCTGGTTCCCGGTCCTCTGCGGCACGGCGTTCAAGAACAAAGGCGTGCAGACGCTGCTCGACGCCGTTGTCGACTACCTGCCGTCCCCGGTCGACGTTCCGCCGACCAAGGGCATCGACCCGAAGACCGAGCTCGAAGTCGAGCGCAAGTCGAGCGACGAAGAGCCGCTTTCGATCCTGGCGTTCAAGATCATCGAAGACCCCTTCGGCGTTCTGACGTTCGCCCGCGTCTATTCGGGCGTGCTGACCAAGGGCACGACGCTGCTCAACTCCACCAAGGAGAAGCGCGAGCGTATCGGCCGCATGGTCGCCATGCATGCGAATTCGCGTGAGGACATCGAAGAGGCCTACGCCGGCGACATCGTCGCTCTGGTCGGCCTCAAGGAGACCCGCACCGGCGACACGCTCTGCGATCCCGCGAACCCCGTCATCCTCGAGAAGATGGAATTCCCCGAGCCGGTCATCGAGATGTCGGTGGAAGTGGCTTCCAAGGCCGACCAGGAGAAGCTGGGCCTCGCCCTGCAGAAGCTGGCGTCCGAGGATCCGTCCTTCCGCGTCTCGACGGACAGCGAGTCCGGCCAGACCATCATCAAGGGCATGGGCGAGCTTCACCTCGACATCAAGATCGACATCCTTCGTCGCGCTCCGTTCAACATCAACGTGAACGTCGGTGCTCCGCAGGTTGCCTATCGCGAGACGATCCGCAAGCAGACCGAAATCGACTACACGCACAAGAAGCAGACCGGTGGTACCGGCCAGTTCGCCCGCGTGAAGTTCGTGGTCGAGCCGAACGAGATCGGCGCCGGCTACACGTTCGAGAACAAGATCATCGGCGGTGTGGTTCCGAAGGAATACATCCCGGGCGTCGAAAAGGGTCTGAACTCGGTGATGAGCTCGGGTCCGATCGCCGGCTTCCCGGTGGTGGACGTCAAGATCTCGCTGATCGACGGTGCCTATCACGAAGTCGACTCGTCGGCGATCGCGTTCGAAATCGCGTCGCGCGCCGCCCTTCGCGAAGGTCTCATGAAGGCCAATCCGGCCCTTCTCGAGCCCGTCATGAAGGTCGAGGTCGTCTCGCCGGAAGAGTATGTGGGTTCGGTTATCGGCGATCTGAATTCTCGCCGCGGCCAGATCCAGGGCCAGGACATGCGCGGCAACGCGAATGTCATCACGGCCTTCGTTCCGCTCGCGAACATGTTCTCCTACGTGAACAACCTGCGCTCCATGAGCCAGGGCCGCGCGAGCTACACGATGCAGTTTGACCATTATGAGCAGGTCCCGCAGGCCGTCGCTCAGGAGGTCCAGGCGAAGTACGCCTAGGCCTTTACGACGCGAAACTGAACCTGCTGACAGATACGACGGAGAATT